>NZ_BAAARJ010000018.1:0-176801 GCF_039532135.1 Streptomyces axinellae | reverse complement strand
CACACAAGCCCTCCTCCGCCTCGCCCGCCACCGCATCAGCGTCATCTACGCCATGCTCCGCGACGGCACCTTCTACGAACCCCGCACACCCCAAACCGCTTGACCAAAAACATAGAGACACCCCCCGGCCCCGAGGGGCCGAGCCCCGGGATCCCACAAGGCCCCGGCCCGCCCCGGTGCCGCCGCCGGATAGGGTCTACGCCCACGTACGGACAGACCACGTACGGGCAGACCACCAACGAACGGGCAGCGGGGCGATGACGCGCAGCGAGACCGAGCGGACCGGCCAGAGCGGGCAGGCCGCGCAGGGCGACGACCAGACACACGAGGCGGTGCGCGCGGAACTGACCGCGCTGCGCGATAGCATCGACAACATCGACGCGGCCGTCGTGCACATGCTCGCCGAGCGCTTCAAATGCACCCAGCGCGTGGGCCGCCTCAAGGCGGACCACGCCCTCCCCCCGGCGGACCCGGCCCGCGAGGCCCGCCAGATCGCCCGCCTGCGCGAACTGGCCCAGGACGCCAAGCTGGATCCCGCGTTCGCGGAGAAGCTCCTCAACTTCATCATCGCCGAGGTCATCAGACACCACGAACAGATCGCGGGGGAGGCTCCTACCAGGGGCGGAACCCCTCCGGACTGACGTGCTCACACCCAATAGAGATCATTTGGGAGATATTTGGGAGATCAACTCTCCCAAATACTCTTCCACCCCAGCGTCCCCAGAGCCCGCTCATACAGCTCCTGCAGGCCATCCAGCCGATCCTGCCGCATCGCGGGTGTCGGATGCTGGTAGGTGCCCTTGATGCCAGGGTACTTGTGCCCCATCTGCTCGTGGGCCAGCACCGGCCGCACACCGATCTGCTCCTGGTAGGTGTCGTGCGTGTGCCGTAGGTCCCGCATCGTCAGCCCCGGCATGATCGGGTCCCAACCCTCCTTCACCGCTGTACCCCGAGCCTTCGGCCTCGCATCCCGACCGTCGGCAGCCGGCCGGATGATGCGAAACCACTCCGAGCGCCACCACCACTTCCCTGTCCGCGTGCAGAACACGAAGTCGTGCGGCCATGTCTCCAGATGCTGCTTCAGCATCTCGGCGAGGAAGGGCGGCAGGTCGATCTGCCGAGCCGACTTCGCATTCTTCGGCGGCTCCAGCCCACGGAAGGTGCGCCGCTTCCCCTCCTCGTCCCGCTTGTAGTACTCCGCGAGCGCGCCCACGTCGGGGTCTACACGGATCACCGGGCAGGTGAACATCGTCCCGTCGTGCCGCTGCCGACGCGTCTTCAGCGTGTTGTCCCGGTGCAGGCCCACAAGTTCTTCCCAGCGCGGGCCCGCGAACGCCGTCGTGACGACGTGCAGTCCGTAGTGCGGGCCGAGCCGGCGGGCGAGCTGCAACACGACCTCGGGCGGCGCCCACTGCTCCTCCTCGTCCCGCTTCGGAGCCGGGTCCGGGGGGAGGCCGGTCAGGCGGCGCCCCGCGAGCGGGTTCACTGGCAGACGCTGTGCGTCCACGGCCCCGTTGAGGATCCGGGCCATCAGCTGCACGCAGTCCTTCGTGGTGGACCGCGCGCACGTCAGGGTCCGCGCCCACGCCTCGACGTCGAACCAGGTGAACGCGATGAGCGGCGTGTACTCCCACTTCGGCAGGATGTGCGCCTCCAGTCGCTCCCACCGGTTCATCGTGGTGCGCCCACGCGGAGACTGTGCGGCCATCCATTCGCGTACCCACACCCCGAAATGGGCCCGCCCCAGCTCGGGGTCGATCCACCTGCCGGCCCGGATCGCGGCCTCCTGCTCCTCACCCCACCTCTCGGCGGTCTTCTTCGTGGGGAATCCGGGCTCGGAGCCCCAGGTGCCATCAGGCTTCTTGTAGCGCGCCCGCCAGGTCACCTTGCCCTTGGAGCCTCGGGCCTGGCTGACGCGCTTCTCGGCATACGCCATAGAACTACCTTGCGGTGAGCGGGGTGCGCACCTGCACGCGGGGTGCTGTGGGGGGATACAGGTGCGACGCCCCATCTGGGAGAGAACTGAGGACGCTCTCCAGCAGGAGGGCGCCCTCTTCTGTGATCAGTGCTTCCGCTACGTACACGTTGATCCGGCCTGGCAGGGTCTTGACGTAGATCTCGACTCTGCATGGCATGCCGGAGACACGACGGACTCGTACCCGCATAGGTCCCCCATGAGCCGTTCTGAGCGGTGGCCCCCCTCGACGGTGTAGGCATATGACATCACACGTGCGGGCGTTTGGGGAGAGATGGTGGAGCTTCAACGGGGCGCGTGTTATGTCCCGTTGGTGTCGTCGTCCAGGTGCTGGAGGTGACGCTCGGCGCGCTCCCACGCCTCCAGCGCCTTCTTGATCTCGTCGGGGCTGGCGCCGGGCTTCCCACGCACAACGACAGTCATCCGCACGTCGGTGCTGCTCACTGGTAGATCGATGACGGTCGCATCGATGAGAGTCCCCTCGGAGAGGCTGTGGACCACGCGGAGCGGGAGGTCGGCGGGCGCATCTCCTCGTGCTTCGGAGGTGTCGCCGGGCTCGGTTTGCCTGCCCTCGGGTTCGGTGAGCTTGGCGTTCCCGCCGGCTAGGACGGTGGCCACGGCGGTGCTGTCCCAGCCGATTGCCTGCGCGTAGGCGCGGATCGTCGGGGTGACGCGCTTGGAGTCACCGCGGTCGATTGCCTGGATCGCTGAGCGCGAGACACCAAGCTGCTCAGCCATCGTCTCCTGTGTGATGCGGGCGGCTTTCCGGGCTTTCTTCAGCTCGGCGCCGAGTCGGCCCCAGTCACTAACCATGGCCCCATCATGCCCCATAAGGCTGCAACCAAGGGGTACCTATCCCAGCCTTTGACCTGCATGTTAGTGCGGGTCTGTGTGTCTTTGGGTTGCACTTCTCACTCTGTGAATGGCAGCGGTCGCATACTGCTGCGTAGGGAAAAAGCTTCGAAACCGAGCAGAAAACGTAGCCAGAGTGCTTGCCATGCGTGGTCTCGAAGGCTTACTTTCAAGGCGTGAGACCGAACGGCACCGCAATGAGGGCCATACGAGAAGCTCGGAAAGTGAGCCTGCGTGAGCTGGCTGCACTCACCGGACTCGACCGCGGCTACCTATCCCGCATCGAGCGAGGTCAGGTACGCGAACCCGCAGTCGATCGCGTGCTGAGCATCGCCACGGCCCTCGGGGTGTCGCCCGCTGCCATCACCCACGAGGAGACCCCGTGACCAGAAAGGCCACGAAGCCCCCCACCTCCATCCACGGAGGCGAGGGCGAGCTGAAGCGCTACACCCCCGAAGAGGTCGTCGAGCTGCGACTCCTGCCGTACACGAGCGTGCGCACGGTGAAGGAGAAGGCGTACCGGCGAGAACTCTTCCACCACACGGACGGTGGCCGAATCACGTTCACCGCCGAGGACCTTCGCCGCAACGGCGACCTCGGCGCAGTCGAACCGCTCGCCATCTCCCGCGCCGCCTGAGAGGCGGTATGCGGCCCCAACCGCCGGGCTTCCACACACCGGCAGCCGGGGCCTCGGAAACACCCACAACCCAGAAACGAAAGGGGCGCCCCGTGCGTCACATGATCCCAGAACAAACCACCGAGCGGGACTTTGCCCGCTGCTCCCAGCGTTGGGACGCAGCCCGGAACTTCCGCCAGTTCCGCACCGACCAGCAGGACAAGGCCGCCAGCAGTCTCACTGCCCGCCTCGCCCGCCTGTTCCGAGGCGGTGCGCGATGACGATCCCGACCCCCATCCCGATGACGCCCGAACGTGAGGCGATCATTCGTCAGCAGCAGCCGGGCGACTGGCTGTCCGGGAACTGGCTCATCCGCGAGGCCACCGTCGATGGCGTTGGCGTGTGGCAGGTGACCCACCAGGGGCAGGTCATCGCGACCTTGCCGGATTGGGCGGGGAACCTCGCCCTGTGGATCGCCGAGACCCACGAGGACGTTCCGGAACTCTTCGCCGTGATTGACCGGCTGCGGGCTCGCGTCGCCGAGCTGGAGGAGACGGTCGCCAGTCAGAAGGAGTACACGGCCTGGCTCGCGACCTGTCTCGTCGAGCGCACCAGCGAACTCCTCGCGATCGAGAGCGGTGACCGGTCATGACGATCCCGACCCCGATCCCGGATGCGGTCGCCGACTTCAAGGCCGCCCAGTTCCCCCCGGCTGTGCGGGACGCGATCCTCGTCCGCGCCGATGCCGAACGCAATCTCACGCTGGTGCCTGACACGGCGACCCGCGAGGACGTGCTCGCCGAGATCGCATGGGCCGACAAGGAGCTCGCCACGGTGCCGCAGCGCCTCGGGGGTGACCTGTGATGGCGCTCACCGTCCCCGCCCCCGCGTCCGGCAGCCACGACACGGACGGCGTCCTCGCTGTCCCCTCCCTGGCGCAGACCCTGCGCCTCGCCGCCGACGCTGTGGAGGAACGTGAGACGCAGCTCCGAATCTGGACTCCGGGCGCAGCCCACGACACCGACAGCATCCGGCGTATCGGCTGGCCCCTGGCCTACGGCCCCCAGGGCTACAGCCTCGGCTACTTCCGCAGCCTCCGGGAGCGCCATAGCCGGGAGGCCATCTGGGAGTGGCGGGAGCACTGCTCGGGCGTGGGCACCGCGCTGACGTTCCTGCTCCGCCAGTACCAGACCCTGACCGCCGAGGATCTACGCGGTCTCGCTGACGCTCTCGCCGAGGGGCGCCCGGTCGCGGAGATCAGCGCCGCCGCAGACGAGCTGGCCGCCTACACCTCCACCGGCCCTGGGGTCACGACGCGCAACGAGCACGAGCGGCGCGGGGTGGAGCGCGGCCTCTCGGTGCTCCGGGACGCCGAGCTGGTCGCAGCCAGCGCCCGCCTCGCGGAGCAGCAGCACCAGCTCGACACCGCCGACGGCGCGTTCGCCGCGCTCGCGGTCGCCCACCCCGAGGCATGCCACACCGACGCCGACTACCCCGGATGGACCCCCGGAGGTGCCGCATGAGCTTCTACGAGGACATCATCCCGCAGGTCTACGAGATCACGTGGATGTCGGGGCACATCGAGACGGTCATCGCGCACCAGGTCACCCACTCCGCTCTGCGGCAGGCCGTGGCCCGTATCGAGGGCGGCGGCTTCGCCACCGCGGGCGAGGGGCAGCGGGTCAAGTTCCACGCCGAGGTTGACGGGAAGTGGACGCTGCAACTGTCGGCGTTGGAGCAGGACATCCGCACGATCCGCAACGTCACGGTCGGCGAGCAGGCCCCAGGCGGTGCGGCATGAGCGAGACACCGATGACACCCGAGCGGCTGGCATGCACCTGCGCCCGCGTCGGCGCCCACTCCAAGGAGTGCCAGCGCTACACGCCGGGGCATGACCTGGCGTCGCCTGCTCTGGAGATCGAGCGGTTGCGCACGGAGTGGCGGCGCGAGCGGAGCGAGGTCGCCCGGCTGCGCGCCGAGCGGGCCCGGTACCTGTTTGCGTGGCGGTCAGCCCGGGAGCGGGCTGTCGCTTACGGCGAGGGCACCCTCCGCGTCGTCAAGGACCGGGAGGCGTACCAGCAGTGGCTACGACAGCGCGAGGACGCGAACGCCCTGCTCGTAGCCGAGGTTGCCCGGCTGCGTGCCGAGTTGGCGGCCCGCCCCACCCGCGCCGCCGAGCGGGGTGAGACGGAATGAGTGATCACCACATTCCGGACGGTCCGATCGAGTCGTCCCCCACGGACTACATGCCCAACGCTGACCAGCGCGCGCTGGTGCGGGAGACGCTCACCAACGCTGGCGTGGAGCTGGGCAGCTGGGACGAGCGAATGGTCGAGTGGGTGGGCGGCTGGGACTGGACAGTCGTCGCCGTCATCGTCTCCTGGCTGCGCCGCGCCTCGCAGGGCGGTGACCGGCCGTGACAACCCTCGATGCCATCACCCTCCTCGCCCTGCCGCCCGCCGACCGCATCCAATACGAACTCGCCGAAGTCGACGAAACCTGGCACCTCACGTTCGGGCCCGAGGACTCGTGGAGCAGCCACACCTGGGCCGCCTACGACAACGCCATCGCCGCCGTCTGGGGCGGCGGGCCCGAACCAGTAGCCCGGGCGGTGGCCGCATGAACACTCCGACCCGTATCCAGCGTCGCCGCACCAAGGGCTGGCGCAAGCCCGACGGTGCCATCTACGTCGGCCGCGGCACTGCCTGGGGCAACCCCTACGCGGTCGTCCGCATGGCCGACGGCCGGTACAGCATCCCTGATCCGATCGACAGCCTCGGCACCTGGGCGACGTTCGACTACGAACGGGACGCCCGCGCCGAAGCAGTCCTCCTGTTCCGCGGCTGGCTGGCCGAGCGGCCGAAGCTGATCGAACGTGCCCGACGCGAACTGGCTGGCCGGGACCTCATGTGCTGGTGCCCGCTCGACCAGCCCTGCCACGCCAACGTGCACCTGGTAGTCGCCAACGGCGGTGAGCCGGCATGACGTACCGCCGGGCTGTACTCCTCGCCACCGCCCGCGCTGAGGGCGGCACATGGACCACCAGCCGCGCCTGGGACCTGTACCGCACCCTCCACCTCGCACCCGGCCGCCGCACCGCACGACGCGACCTCCAACACCTCGCCCGAGCCGGGCGGCTCACACCCCTCGACGGCAGCACGCGGGCCTACACCAACAATCCCCGGAAGGACACCTGATGGCCGAGGAGATCCGCAGCCTCCACGAGTTCGCGCTGGAGGCCCGCATCCGGCTCCTCATGCGCACCGGCGAAGCCCGCAACCCGCAGGACATGTGGGCCATGGCCACTGGCACCGCAGCAGCCTGGGCCTTCCACCGCACCCTCCAGCGCCTCACCGACATCGACCCCGACGGAGCCGCCGCCTTCGCCGCCCAGCTCACCGAGGAACTGGAGCTTCCTGACTACGCGGAAGACGCCTGCGACGTCGCCGACCGCATGGGCTTCACCCCGCAGCGGTGGATCGACGCCGAGTACACCCGGCGCAACACCGCCGCCTGAAACGTCCCGCGCCGGCGGATGACCAAGGGCCCCCGGCGCGGGCCACCAACCACCCCACAGGGACACCGCACCGCGGCGGCCCAGGCACACCACACCCAGAAAGCAGGAGTCATGAGCAACGCACCCACCATCACGCCGACGGTCGCGGCCCACGTGCTGTGGATGTTCGACCGGGGCGGCTACCCGCCCGGCACCTTCATCCAGCGCCTCCTCCGCGCCTGGGACTGCGCCGACGAAGGCAACGCCGCGCGGCTGGAGATGGCGTACCCCGAATACGGGGCGGCGGTCAACGCGGCCCAGCACGACCCCGGCGGCATTGCCCGACTCCAGCGCATCGCCGAGGAGGGCACGGAGTGAAGACCCTCACCCTCGGCCGCTGGACCGCCGAACTGTACGGCCGGGCCCTGCACATCTACCGCCTCCCCAAGAGGAACTGCCGCGACTGCCACGGCGAAGGCGCCGCCCCAGTCGTCGCTGAAGGCCCCTCGTTCGAGGTCGAGTACGACCTCTGCGGCTGCTGGAACCCCGACCGCAGCATCCGCATCCCCCTCGCACCCCGCAGCCGCCGCGAGACCGGAGTGCCGTTCTGATGGGCCTCCAACGGATCGAGACGAAGACCGGCCACTACTACAAGCTCGACGGTCGCCGCGTCACCGGCGTCACCACCCTCATCAACGGCGGACTGCCGAAGCCGAAGCTCGTCGACTGGGCCGCCCGAGAGGTCGCCGAATACGTCGCCGACAACTGGGCCGACGTCGAGTCTCACCGCGACGCGGGGCGCGAGCAACTCGTCGACCATCTCAAGACCCGCCACCAGAAGGCCCGCGACACCGCCGCGGTACGCGGCACCAGCATCCACGCCTACGCCGAACAGCTCATAGCTGGCGAAGAGGTCGAGGCGCCGGCGGAACTCGTCGGCTACATCGAGTCCTGCGCCCGCTTCCTCGACGACTGGCGCATCCAGCCCGTCATCGTCGAGCGGCCCCTCGCATCGCGCACCTGGTGGTACTCCGGCACCCCCGACGTCATCGGCGACGTGCCCGACGGGCGACGCCTCATCACCGACTGGAAGACCGGCCGCTCCGGCATCTGGGGCGAGACCGCACTCCAGCTCGCCGCCTACGCCAAAGCCGAGTTCTACCTCGACGACGACAACATCGAGCGGCCCATCCCGCACGTGGATGCCGGGCTCGCCGTGTGGCTCCGCCCCGACGGCTACGACACCTACCTCGTCGAGGACCTCGACGGCGCCTTCCAGGTGTTCAAACACGTCGCCCACGTGGCCCGAGCAGCCCGCTCCCTCAAAGACACCTTCATCAGCCCCGCCCTCGACACACCGACCTGGACCAAGGAGACACCCGCAGCATGACCGAACTCGCCATCCGCCAGAACGGCAACACACCTGCCCTCACCGACGAGCAGCCCCAGCACCCGGGCTCCGAACTCGTCGCCTGGGCCGAGTCCGCCGTCGCCGCCAACAACATCGCCCAGTCCCTCGCCAAGACGTCCTTCGTCCCGAAGGCATTCCAGGGCAAGCCCGACGAGGTGACCGCAGCGATCCTCGCCGGCCAGGAGATGGGCCTCTCCCCGATGGCCGCCCTCCGTTCCATGCACGTCATCCAGGGCACCGCCGGACTGTCCGCCATCGCGTTGCGCGGCCTCGTCCAGGCCCACGGGCACGAGATGTGGACCGAGGAATCGACATCGACCCGGGCCATCGTGTGCGGGCGACGCAAGGGCTCAACGCAGGAGGAGCGCGTCACCTGGTCGATGGACCGGGCGACGAAGGCCGGGTTCCCCGCGAAAAACCCCAACTACAAGAGCCAGCCGCAGTCGATGCTCCTCGCCCGCGCCACCTCCGAGTGCGCCCGGCTGATCGCCGCCGACGTGCTGATGGGCATGCCCTACAGCTCCGAAGAGCTCGCCGACGAGAGCGATGAGACGGCGCCCGCGACGAAGACCCGCAAGATCTCGCGGAAGAAACCGGAGCCGGTGGCGCCCGAACCCGAGGTTGTGGCGCCCGCCCCCGACGAGGACGCCGAGCCGGAGAGCCGGGCCGACGCGGAGCCGGTCCACGACGAGCCGCTGTGGCCCGAAGCCGCACAGCCCGGCACCCAGCCCACCCAGTAACCGCCTCGGGCCGCCCCTGCCCGACACAGGGGCGGCCCCACCCGGAAGGAAACCAGACATGGCGCACAACCTCACCCCGACCGAGGCCGCCGATTGGGCCGCCGCCGAGCTCCGCAGCATGTACGCCACCGTCACCGACTGGGACACCGCCCTCTTCGACCAGGTCGTCCTCCACCTCGCCGCGAGTGGCCAGCCCTTCGGCATGAACCAGATCCGGCAGATCGTCCCCGACGACGCCTGCCGCCGGGCCGGCCTCTACTTCCACGCCCTCGTCAGCCACGACTCCCTCCACCCCAACCAGCCGCAGCTCCTCCGCCGAGTCGGAGACCAGCCCTCCATCAACCCGAAAGCTCACGGCAAGCGCGTCAACCTCTACCGCCTCACCCCTGCGGGGCGCCGCCACATAGAAGCCAGGCAGGCCGCCCGCAAGCAGGCCCGGCAGCAGGGGAGGGCCGCCGCGTGAGCTTCCTCCGCCTCCTCGCCCGCCGCGCACAGGACGCCACCACCGACTGGCACATCCGCGCCGCAGCCGCAGCCCAACCCGACCAGCGCGCCGCCCAACTCGCCGTACTCGAAGCCATCTACCGCAGGCCCGCCGCAACCCGCCGCAACACCCGGAAGGAGAACCAGCGATGACCCGCTACGCACACCGGCCACTCACCGCCGCCCGCACCTACAGCCATGGCCTCCGGCTCGTCCCGCCGACCACAGAAACCTGCACCGACGACGGCGGCATCGACTGGATCGCCGTCGAACGCGCCGCCACCGGCGACTACGACCCCACCCTCCTCAACCTCGACGAACGCTGGGCCGCCACACACCTCCTGCTCGCAGCCGGCCTCGGAGAACCCGCCATCGCCGAACGGCTCGCCACCAACAAGCGGCAGATCCACCGCTGGCGGCACACGGACTACCGCCCCTCCCAGCGCCCCCGCCCCGCCCAGACCGTCAGCCCCTGCGGCACGGACGCCGCCTACAGGCGGCACCAGCGCCGCGGCGAACCCATCGACGACGCCTGCCGGGACGGCATGCGCGAGCACTGGCAGCAGCAGCGCAACCGACTCAAGGCAGCGGCGTGACCACCACCTGGCAGGCCAAGACTCCCTGCCGCACCGACCCCGACTTTTGGCACCCCGAGGGCTCCAGCCGCAGCCAGACCTACCGCGACGACGCCGACCTCGCCGCCTGGGTCTGCCGCAACCGGTGCTACGTGCGGCAGCAGTGCCTCACCAGCATCCTCCGCGCCGAACAGGGCCTACCCCTCTCCCAGCGCCACGGCATCGCCGGCGGACTCGCACCCGCCGAACGCGCCGCACTCGCCACCACCACGACACCCACACGCACCGCCGCATAGCCGAACCGCCCGCCAGACCCGGAGGAATCGCCGTGACCTTGGACGCCATGCCGCGAAGGGAGGGGGAGTGATGGGAATCAAGCGCGTTGTCGAGGTCTTGATGCACGCCCCCGCCGACCTCACCCCGGCCGAGCGGATGGTGCTGGTTGCGATCGGCGAGAACGTGCGAGACGACGACCCTAAACGGGAGACGTGGGCCGACTTCAACGCGCACGTTCTGGCTCAGCGTGCTGGGCTCAACGGTCAGGGGAGCCTGAAGTCCGCGCTCCAGCGCCTGGCGAAGCGTGGCCTTGAGGTGCGCATTCCCCTCACCTCGGGCAAGGACGGTCGTGCGCTGTATGCGGTGCCAGGCAAGCAGTGCCGGTACCGGTTCCCCACCCTCGCAGTAGGGGAGGTTGTGACCTCCCCTACCACTGGCCAAGGGGAGGTCACAGCCCCGCCAGGCGAGGTCAGAACCTCCCCTAAGGGGAGGTCACAGCCCCGCCAGGCGAGGTCAGAACCTCCCCCTACCCCTCCCCCCTCTACCCCTCCCCCCTCCAAGGAGGACGAGGAACCCGCGGCGCCGTCGAACCTGGCCGACCGACGCCAGCAACAAGACGACACCCTCGCCGCCGCAGCGAAGTTCCTCGAAGACCTGCCAGACCCGTGGACCATCGGCCCCCGCACCGCAGCCGCCATGGCACCCCAACTCTCAGAGACAGCACAGAAACAAGGCTGGGACCTCGACGCAGACCTCGCCGCGAAACTCACCGAACGGCCAGGCGGCATCACCAGCTACCCGCCCGTCCTCCGGATGCGCATCGCCGACCTCCCCCGCCGCGCCAAGAAGACGCAGCCGCGGGCCACGGCCCCGCTGCCCGCCTGGTGCGGCGAATGCGCCGACGGCAACCGAGTCGCTGCCCGAGAAGCCCGCATGCGGCAGATCTACGACGACAACGGCAACGCCCGCCCCTGCCCCAAGTGCCACCCCGCCCAGACCAGTCACGCCGCCTGACCCCGGAACGGAGAACCATGGACGACCAGATCGAACGCACACCGCCCCAGGACACCGAAGCCGAGAAGTGCGTCCTCGGCGGCATGCTTCTTTCCAAGAGCGCCATCGCCGACGTCATCGAGATCCTCGACGCCGACGACCTGTACCGCCCCCAGCACGAGACCGTGTTCCGCGCCATCGTCGACCTGTACGGCCGCAACGAGCCCGCCGACCAGATCACCCTCACCGACCACCTGCGGTCCCTCGGCCTCCTCGGCAAGGTCGGCGGCCCCTCCTACCTGAGCGAACTCGTCAACTCAGTGCCCACCGCGGCGAACGCCGGCTACTACGCGGAGATCGTCCGGGACACTGCGGTACGTCGCCGCATCGTCGAGGCAGGAGTGCGCATCACCCAGATCGGCTACAGCGGCGAGGGCGAGGCTCACGAAGCGCACGACGCCGCCCAGGCCGAACTCGCGTCCGTCACTCGCGTCCGGGAGGAAGCCGACTCGGCGCTCCTCGGCGAGGACCTCGACGAGGTGGCCGCCGAGCTTGAGAAACTTTCCGCCGAGGGCCGGGACATCGGACTCCCCACAGGCTTCGCGGACTTCGACGCCCTCACCCATGGCCTCCTCCCCGGACAAATGATCATCATCGCGGGAAGGCCCGGCCTCGGGAAGTCCACGCTCGGTGTCGACATGCTCCGCACCTGCGCCATCCGGCACCAACGGCCCGCCGCATTCTTCAGCTTGGAGATGTCTCGCCGCGGAGTACAGCACCGCATCATCTCCGCCGAAGCGAAGATCGGGCTGCACCGGATTAGGGGCGGCACCATGTCGAACGAGGACTGGGCCCGGTTTGCCAACCACCTTCAGGCCCTGCACACCGCCCCCCTGACGATCGACGCCACGCCCAGCCGGACCGTCACTCAGATCAAGGCCCGCTGCCGCCAGATCAAACAGCAGACCGGCCTGGACCTCGTCGTCATCGACTATCTCCAGCTCATCGAAACCGGCGGGAAACGGCGGGCCGAGAACCGGCAGGTCGAAGTCTCCGAGATGAGCCGCGCCATCAAGTTGATGGCCAAGGAACTGGACGTGCCCGTCGTCGTGCTGTGTCAGCTCAACCGCGGCCCGGAACAGCGCACCGACAAGCGACCCGTTCCGTCCGACCTCCGCGAAAGCGGCTCGCTGGAGCAGGACGCGGACATCGTGATCCTCATCCACCGCGAGGACGCCTACGAGCACGACTCCCCCCGCGCCGGCGAGGCCGACATGATCGTGGCGAAGCACCGCGACGGGTCTCCGGCAACGATCACCATCGCCGCCCAGTTGCACTACTCCCGCTTCGTCGACATGGCGCAGTCATGAGCACCGCCTTCAGCCCCGACGACATGGCCGAGATCCGACAGCAGGGCGACCTCAAGTCGCTGTTCGCCGCACTCCTCGGCAAGCCCGCCCCGCACCAGCCGGAGCCCACCAAGACCGAGACGCCCGACTACCACATAGCGCGTCCCGGGGCATGGCCGTGCGGCACTGCGCCCTCCGGCCCCGTGCCGAGTCCCTGCTGTTCCGACTGCGAACCCGGCCGGACGGAGCAAGCCGCATGAGCGGCAGCTTCTACACGGACTGCTGCCCTCGCTGCCTGGCTGGTCCGACCGTGCCCACGTCCGGTATCGCCACGGGCGGTTCCCTCACCGCCGCCTATCGGTGCCCGGTCTGCCGCCACCTGTGGACCTGCGCTTGGGCGCTCATGCCCGGCCGCCAACTCCCGCCCGCACCCCAGATCCGAGCCGAAGGAGAAGCCGCATGATGTTCCGCAACGACAACGACGCGCTGACCGTTATGGACTGGTTTTGTGGTGCTGGCGGCAGCTCGCAGGGCGCCCACGCCGTGCCCGGGGTGCGGGTGGAGCGCGCGGCGAACCACTGGATCCGGGCGATCGAGTCGCACGCCGCGAACTTCCCCTCTACCGACCACTACCAGGGCGACATCCGCAAGGCCCCGGTGTGGGACTGGCCCGTCACCGACATTTTCTGGGCGTCCCCGGAGTGCACCAACTGGTCGGTGGCCAAAGGCCGCAAGCGATCCTTCGACAACGCCATGCAGGGCGACCTGTTCTCGCTCCTCGCCGCCCAGGACGAAGAGGAGCCCACCGCCGAGGAGGAGTCCCGCGCCCTCATGGAGGAGGTGCCGCTGTACCTGCGCGGCGTCATAGAGCGCGGCGGCCTCGTCAAGGCCGGCATCGTCGAGAACGTCACCGACGTTCGCGCCTGGACCGACTGGGACCGGTGGATCGGCGAGATCCACAAGCTTGGCTACAAGACCCGCGTCATCGCCCTCAACTCGATGCACGCCAACCCGCGATCGGTGCACGCCGCGCCGCAGTCCCGCGACCGCCTGTACGTCGGCTACTGGCACGAGTCCCTCGGCCGCACCCCCGACTGGGACAAGTGGCTGCGGCCCCGCGCCGTGTGCGACACGTGCGGGCCGGTGCAGGCGATCCAGTCGTGGAAGGCCCCGGGCCGGGACATGGGCCGCTACCGCAGCCAGTACGTGTACCGGTGCCCCAACACCAGCTGCCGCAACAGTGTGGTGGAGCCCGAGGCGCTCCCCGCCCTGGCGGCAATCGACTGGTCGATCCCCGGGCAGCGCATCGGAGACCGCGCCAAGCCCCTCGCCGACAAGACGATGAAGCGCATCGAAGAGGGCCTGAAGCGGTTCGCGCAGCCGATGATGGTCCCCGCCGGGGGCACCTGGCGGAACGCGGCCAGCAGCGTCCTCGACCCGATGCCGGCCCGCACCACCCGCGAGAACGACGCCCTCGCGATCCCGCCGCTGATGGTCCCGGTCGAGGGCCGCGACGGGAAGGTCGCCACCGACGCGCACCGGCCGCTGCGAGCCCAGACCGCCCGCAACGAGACCGGCCTGGCGTGGCTGCCGTTCATCGCAGAGCTACGTGGCGGCGGCTCCGTCGCTCGTTCGGTGGCCGAGTCCCTCGCCACGGTGACGGCGTCCGGGAACCACCACGGGCTCGTCACCCCGCAACACGTCGCC
Organism: Streptomyces axinellae; assembly: GCF_039532135.1. NCBI lineage: Bacteria > Bacillati > Actinomycetota > Actinomycetes > Kitasatosporales > Streptomycetaceae > Streptomyces > Streptomyces axinellae. The sequence goes on along the minus strand of NZ_BAAARJ010000018.1, from coordinate 162,328 downwards.
GAGCACATGCTGGTCCCGTACTACGGCAACGGCACCCCCCGACCGGTGACCGAGCCAGTAGGTGCGCTGACGACTCGGGACCGGTACGCCATGGTCCACGGCCAGCCGGCCATCGAAGACGTCCACTTCCGGATGCTGGAGCCGCACGAGATCGGGCGGGCCATGAGCTTCGCCGACGACTACACGGTGCTCGGCTCCAAGCGGGAACGCGTGAGGCAGTACGGAAACGCCGTCACCCCGAACGCTGCCGAGGTCCTCCTGTGCGCCCTCGTCGAGGCCATCACCGGCGAGGACATCGAGCGGCATGCCGAACCGCAGAGCGAGATCGGCATGGCCGCGTGACCGCCCGGCCTGCCCCCGGTTCGGCGCCGATGCTGCCGGGCTGCGGCGAACTCCCCGCCAACCCGCCGCGTCGGCGCCGCCGTACTCGTCTGGCGCAGCTTGCGATCCGTCTCGGCCGCATCCCCCGCATCCACGACCTGCCCGACATCGCCAACTACCAGCCCAAGGAGACCCGATGAACGTGCGTGCTGTCGTTCTGCTCGCCGCCTACATCGCCACCATCCCCGCCGCGAACTGGGCCGTCGCCCACTACGGGGCCGTGCCCGTAGGCCCCGGACTGCTGGCCCCGGCCGGCGTGTGGATGGTCGGCCTCGCCCTGGTCCTGAGGGATCTGGCCCGGGAGGCTGCCGGACGCGCCGCCGTCCTCGCCGCCATCGCCGCGGGTGCGGTGCTGTCGTGGCTGCTGGCCACCCCGGCGCTGGCTGTCGCCTCCACCGCAGCGTTCGCCCTGTCGGAGACGCTGGACTTTGCCGTGTACGAGCCGCTCAGGCGACGGGGCCTGCTCGTGGCGATGGCCGCATCCAGCGCTGTGGGCCTGCTGGCGGACAGCCTGGTGTTCCTGTGGCTGGCCTTCGGATCGCTGGCCTTCCTGCCGGGCCAGCTGGTCGGCAAAGCCTGGATGACCCTGCTCGCGATCGCAGTGATCGGCACTATCCAGCGCAGGCGGACGGCGGTGGCCGGATGACCCGCTTCTACCTCGGCGGGCCGCCAGCGTTCATGAAGTACACCGGCGTTCCGCTGTTCATCTCCAACCGGCCCCTATCGAAGATCAAGAACCTCTATCCCGCTGAAGGCCCGGTTGCCGTCGATAGCGCCGGCTTCAGCGAGCTAAGCGATCGTGGCTCCTGGGAGAACGGGCCCACGCCTCGCCAGTACGCGGGGCAGGTCGCCCGCTACCGCGACGCGATCGGCATCGACTGGGCGGCGCCGCAGGACTGGATGTGCGAGCCGTGGATCATCGCCAAGACCGGGCTGAGCGTGGCTGAGCACCAGGCCCGCACCATCGGCTCCTACCTCGACCTGCGCGCCATCGACGACACGCTGCCGATCATCCCCGTCCTCCAGGGCTGGACCCCGGCCGAGTACGAGCAGCACATCGACATGTACGACCGGGCCGGAATCGACCTCCGGAGCCTGCCCCTGGTCGGCATCGGGTCCGTCTGCCGTCGGCAAGGCACCGAAGACGCCGCGTCGCTCGTAGAGCGCATCGCTGCGCACGGCATTGCGCTGCACGGCTTCGGCTTCAAGATCGACGGCCTGCGGCGGGTAGCGCACCTCATGCCGTCCGCGGACTCCATGGCCTGGGCAGCTGCAGGACGCAGAACCCCGGCCCCCGACTGCGCTTTCCGCTTCCCGGCCTCGCGTGGCCCGCACCTGAACGAGGCGAACTGCTTGCGTTTCGCCCTCGCATGGCGCCAGCGGGTGCTTGCCGCGATCGAGGCTGGCATGACCGCGCCCCGCCAACTGTCGCTGCTCGACGTGGGCAACGAGATCGCCGCCTAACCGCCGTAGGCCCCCGACATCGCCAACTACCAGCCCGAGGAGGGCCAATGACCGAGCACGAGCCGCGCCGCTGGACGGACCGTCTGATGGATGCGGTCACGCACAGCGGCCCCGGATACGACCTGCACCCCGCCGCCACGGGGCCCACGCGGGCGCCTGACGGCCCCGCAGCCTCTCCGGCGGACACGGAGACCTCCGAGACCGTCTCAGGTCCTCACACGGGCGCTGACGCCCTCGGCGGGTGCACCGCCGGATGCGGCACCTGGCCCTGCCCCACCACTCGCGCCCTCAACGACGGGGCCGCGTGATGCCCCGGGTCCTGGACGGCCGGCTGTCCGACGGGCAGTACGAGGCGCTGCTCCTCGCCGCCAACGGCCTGACCGCCCGGCAGATCGCCACCCGGCTCGGCACCAGCGAGCAAGGCATCCACCTCCGCCTGAACCAGGCCGCCCGATCGGTCGGCGCCCACTCCCGCACACACCTCGTCGCCCTCGCCATGGCCACCGGGCTTATCACCCCCGCCGACATCACCCCAACCCGACAGGAGGCCGCAGCATGACCATGACCGGGCCCTACTACAGCGACGACCAGATCACGCTGCACCACGGCGACAGCCTGGACATCCTCCCCACGCTCCCCGACGCCTCGGTCGATGCGATCGTCACCGACCCGCCCTACGAACTCGGCCTGATGGGCCGCACCTGGGACCGCACAGGCATCGCCTACAACGTCGACCTCTGGCGCGACTGCCTCCGCGTCCTCAAGCCCGGCGGACACCTCGCCGCATTCGGCGGCACCCGCACCTACCACCGCATGGCCGTCGCCATCGAGGACGCCGGATTCGAGATCCGCGACTCGCTGCACTGGATCTACGGCAGTGGTTTCCCCAAGTCGTTGAACCTCGACGGCGACCATGCCGGGTGGGGCACGGCTCTCAAACCGGCTCACGAACCGGTCGTCCTCGCCCGGAAGCCGCTCGCCGGAACTGTTGGGGCGAACGTCGCCAGACATGGCACCGGCGCACTCAACATTGATGCTTGCCGAACCGAGGCCGGCCAGGACTACCGCGACAAGTGCGCTTCAGTCGTCAACCTGGACTCCAACCGCAACGGTGACGCCTACGGCGAATGGACCGGCGTCCGCGAAGACTCAGCCCACTCGGCGGGCCGTTGGCCGACGAACGTCGTCCTGACGCATCCGCCGCTGCTCGACGAGCACGGCGCCCCGATCGGGGATGCGTGCGCTGACGGATGCGTGCCTGGCTGCCCCGTGGCTGATATGGACGGGCAGAGCGGTGTCACCGTCAGCCGTATCGGGAAGCCCCGCGGAGCGGCGGCTGGTGACGGCTGGGGCATGACCGCCACCGGAGCTGAGTACTCCGACCACGGCGGCGCTTCCCGGTTCTTTCCCGTGTTCCGGTACGCGCCGAAGGCCCCCTCTTCTGAGCGGCCTCGGCTGCCGGACGGCACCACCCACCCCACGGTGAAGCCCCTGGGGCTCATGCGGTGGCTGGTGCGCCTCGTCACTCCACCCGGCGGGAAGGCGCTCGACCCCTTCGCCGGGAGCGGCGCGACGTTGGAAGCCGCCGTGCTCGAAGACCTGCGGGCCATCGGCATCGAGCGGGACGAACCATACGCCGAACTGTGCCGTACACGCCTCGCCAAGCCCCGCGAGCTGGGCCTCTTCGCCGAGCCCGCATGACCAGCAAGCAGCCCGCCCCGACGCTACCGGGGCGGGCCCAGCCCCAGCCTCACACACCACGCCGAGGAGACATCTGCATGACCGACAACCCCGCCGACGAAATCCGGGCCGCCGCGTTCCAACTGCGCAATCCGCACCGTCACCCCGGACTGGAGATCGCCATCGACCCAGACCTCGCCATGCCGCTCGCCGCCTGGCTCGACGCCGAAGCCGAGCAACTCGCCGAGCACCTGCCCGCATGGGACGGCACTCGCTGGCTCGCAACCCGCACATGGTCGGACCCAGCCCCCGTCGGATACCAGCGCCCCGAGGCCGTCCGCGACCTCGTCGAACACCACTACGGGCACGCCCTCACCATCGCCCGCCACATCAACCAGGAGACGACATGACGTGGGCCCGGCAGGAGATCACCACGAGCTGCGACTCCTGCCGCGCCTACTGGAACACCCTCCAAGACCTCGGCGAGGAATGGGACGCCGCAGGCCGCCCCAACGACCCCCACGGCTGGGGCCGACAGATCGGCGCAGCCCTCGCAATGTACAGCGAACACCTCGCACAACACCTCAACAGGAGCCAGCTGTAACCCCGTCCGGCCGCCCCACCGGCCGGGCCCCGCACCCGCCGTACCACCCGCGCGACAGGAGCACCCGATGGACACCACCACCTGCACCGTCTGCCAACAGCCCCTGTGGCAGGACGAACTCGGACACCAGGCATGCGGAGCCTGCGTTCGCCGCCTCGACCAGCTGCTGCGCGAACTCGCCGGCCCTGGCGGGCTGTACGCCCAGCTCGCCACCGTCCTCCACCCCGGCACCACCGGCGGAGGGGCCCGCGTCTCCGGCAGCCGCACCGCACCCCTCCCGATACGGCTGGAGCCGCTCAGCCTTGCGAGCCGCGGGGGAGTGGTGACCATCCTCCAGACCTGGCTGGTGGACTTCCACGAGTACCTGGGCTGGCAACACCCGCGCTGGGAGGGCGGTCTGCAGGGCCAGCTCGACCAGGCCGTCAGCCGACTCCGCATCCTCCTCCCCTGGGCCGCCGAGAACCATGAGGCGTTCCGCGAACTGTTCGCCGAAGTACGGGACGTGGTAGGCGCGTGCAAGGCCCAGGTGTCCGGCGAGCCCCCGGCCCGCCGCGTCACCGTCGTCTGCACCCTGTGCGACGCCACCATGCGCATCACCCTCGACACCCCCGGACGGCGCTGCAAATGCGGCACCCAATACGGGTGGACCGAGTTGCGACAGCTCCCCCTCGCGGAAAGGGCCGTGGCATGACGCGCTTCACCGTCACCTTGACGCAGCGGCCCCTCACCCTCCTCGAACGCCTCTGGTACCGGCGGCTGCGCATGACCCCGCCCCTGTCCACTAGTGGCCCCACCACCGGGCAGTGGATACGGCACCTGCCCCAAGCCTGGACGTGGATCCACCGACGGCACGCCCAGCGCCACAGGCTGTACTGGCTGCCGTGCATCCTCTGCGGCCGCTACTCGGGCGGGCACCAGTGGGGCGACAGCATCCCCGATCCCACCCACACCGGCCCCGGGCAGCGGGCCATCGGCATCTGCCCCGCGTGCAGCCGAGCCGGCAGGGGCTGGCGCGTCCCCCACCCGCTCGAGGCCGTCCTCGACCAGCTCGCCGACGAACACGAACACGGTCACGACGACTGGCACACCGACTGCGTCCGCTGCCTCGCCCACGACACCGCCATCCGCGACGCCTTTGAACGGCACAAGGAGGACACGCCGTGAGCCGTCCCGACTACGCGAAGATCGAACGCCTCGAGCGGGAACTCGGCATCGGCGACCCCAAACCGCCCCGCCGTGCCATGCGTGAGATCCACACCGTCTGCCTCACCAAAAACTGCGGCGGCGACACCGACGAACTCCACACCTGGGGCCGCACCCTCACCGTCCGCATCCACACCTGCGAGTGAACCCGGCCCCTGCCAGCAACCCGGCGGGGGCCCCACTCGTCTCGCGACCCATGCAGCCACTCGACCGCGACGGCCATGTCCGCATCACCATCGAAGCCACCGACCCCCAGCTCGCCCAGCGCACCGCCTACACGATCGCCATACTCACCGGCGGCAGCGGACCCAGCGAACCCCAACCCACCGCGGACGGAACGTACAGCGTGTGGATCTACGCGCGGCCGGAGGAATGACACATGCCCCCGCCATCCCGGTGGGGGCCTCCCTGCATGTGCCCACACCCATGCGCCACACCCCACCCCCGCGCTAACCTCGTGTCTCGTTGTGGAATCACCAAACGTGAATTGATCAAGGCGGGAGGCGCGGCAATGACAGACCAGCCGTGGACCATCGAAAGCATCCGCGACGCCCTCCATGACCCTGACCTGGCGCAACGCTTCCTCAGCGAAATCAACAAAGCCCCAGCCCATGAACTTCTTCACGTCTTCGCCAAATGGGAACGCATCGCCAAAAACCGGCTCGTATCCCTCCAAGGCAACGGCCAGATCATCGCCCGCGAACACGCCGGCGAAGGCCCCGCTGAACGCTCCCTCGACATCACCGACCAGATCATCGAAGAAGCCGCCCGAATCCGGACACGCGGCGCCGCCTGACCTGACACCCTCTACAGGGTGTACAAGCTCCGTCACTACGACGAGACCGTCACCGCCATCTGGGACAGTCTCCCCGCCGCCGCCCGCGAGGAACTCACCCTCGCCCTCTTCGAAATCATCGAAGACCCGCACCGGCACACCCGGCCCATCAACGGCCAGGACCACGACGTAGAGCGCACGCTCACACTCCAGCACACCGCCATCACCCTGCTGATCATCGATGCGCCACCCATCCAACGCGTCTACATCCGCAGCATCGAACACCTCGACTAACCCGCAACACGAAACCCCCGACCGCAGAAGCGGCCGGGGGTTTCGTCATGTGCAGGATCAGGCGGACACCCTCGCCGCCAGCTGCCGCAGAGCCCCCGCGTGCGCCACCAGTTGATCCGCGAACGCCAGAGCCGCCCCGGCGGACAGCTCGGCCGTCTCATCCCCAGCCGCATCCAACGCGAGCACCGGACCCCCGCCATCGACGAATGGGTACTCGGTCAGCCAAGCCACCAGCACATCCTCCGTGCTCCGGCCCGCCGGAGCGGGCAGGGCGATCTGGTCCGACGCGTGGAAGACATCCGCGAGATGGAACGGATCCGCCGCCACATGATCCACCGAACACCAGTCGGGACATTCCAGGCGCAGGGGGGCACCGTTCACCAGGGCCGGACGGAGACGAACATGCTGGTCAGGGGTCTCAGGGTGACTCTTAAGACTTGCAGGCGCTACCCTCATGGGAGCAGTCCTTTCGTGAGAGTTGGGACTTCTTGATCAGCAGGGGGCAACCTGCTGGTTTCCAGCGGCCGGGTTCGTGTTGCCACACGCCCGGCCGTTGTGCTGTGCAGGCCCGAGAAGCCGCCCCGACTCGGTCATGCAGCTCACTCGCTGACCTGTCGGGTGCGCCAATATGCGGCCTTGTCTGCGTCCCGGCGGCACTGACGACAGATCCTCCGGTTGCCGTACCGGTAGGTGTTCTCCTCAGTCATCTCGTGCCCCTTTCCGCAGAACCGTCGTTCGGGCTTCGGCGGATGGGCCTTGCGGTATCTCTCCTTCTGTTGCTCCTCAGTGCATCGCTTGCACTTGCGGACACCACTTCGGAACACGTACACGTTGTCGTCGGTGAGTGCGTGCCCATGGATGCATGCCGTCTTGGGCGGCTTGCCGTAAGGGGTATGCGGGGAGCGTCGAAGGTTCTCCAGGACGGTGACCGGCTCCAGGTGATCTGGATTGACGCACCTCCTGTGCAGGCACTCGTTCCCTCCCTCACACGACTCGTCCCTGTTGTGGCACAGGTGATCTATGTGGTAGCCATCCGGGATGGGACCGACGATCAGCTCGTAGACGAACCGGTGCGCCAGGACCCTCTGACCGTTCACCGAGAACGCGCCGTACCCGAGTTGGCTCACGTACCCCGTCCAACGAACGCAGCCGTCCTCTTGCTGCGACATCCGTGCTTCCAGCCGCTCGATCACGGAAGGGCGGCGTACTTCAATGCCTGCTCGCTTCTGCGCTTTCCGCCAGCGGGCGTAGCAGTTGCGACACCGCCCTCGGCTCAGCTTGCTTACCGCAGAGGCGCAATCCGAACAGGTTCCACCAGTCAAGCGAACCTCCTTATGGCGTGCGCCTGCGGCGCCACCCTGGAGTGGCGCGGCAGGCGGGGTAACCATATCGCTATTTGTGAATGGTGGGAAGTGCGGATGCCGCGACAGATGCGAAAGCACCCCGCCTCGACGAGACGGGGTGCGGCATTGCGGCAGGTCAGAACTCGTATTGCAGCGAGTAGAGATGGCCGGCCTTCGCCATGACGGTCGCCTCGATCACGCGGTCCTCGTCGCTGAAGACGACGCGCAAAGTTCGGAGTACGGGCACCTGGCGGGGCAGGAGCAGCGACTCGTACTCCTCGTTCGTGGGTTCCTCCGCCGACACCGTGTCAACGGTCCGCCGAGGCGGATACCCGAGGTCCGCAAGGAGTGTTGGGGTGCCGCCCTTGATCTTCCGCTTCTGCATCATCGCCGTGCCCTGCGCCAGTTCCAGCGGGTAGTACGACTTCACCAGCTCGCACGGGTCGGGGTCGAAACTGAGCAACTGCATGCGCAGCAGGGCTCGCTCGCCCTCGCTGAGCCCCATCGCGTCGGCAACATCGCGCGGTGGCCGAACTTCCTCGACATCGAGCAGTTGGATGCTCGCCTGCTTCCCCTGCCGTTTGGCTTCGGTCAGCCACCGGTAGGCGTGTCCCGCCTCGGCGGGCTGGGAGTACGCGGCTGGGCGCATCGTGTCGCGACGGGATTCGAGCACTGTGACCTGTGCGCCTGGTCGGCCGTGCACGAGCCCCTCGTCCTTCAGGAGGCGGACGGCCTTCTGCACGCTGGCGCTGGCGGCGTCGAACCGCTTCTTCAGCTGCTCGGTAGACGGCAGTTTCCCTCCGGCGGGGAGGTCGCCGGCGAGGATTTCGCGGCGCAGGTCTGTTGCGATGCGCTCGTGTAGAGGGCGAGGGTCGAGGGCTTCGCCCGGGGAACGGCCCGGAATTCTTGGCACGTCACACGTCCATTTCGTAGCGGAGGCGCCGGATCTTGGCGGGGGCTGCCATGACCTCGGCTTGGAAGGGTGCTCCGTCGGCGTTGAAGCTGACGCGTTCGATCACCAGCACTGGCTCGTCGCTGGCGAGTAGAAGGGCGTCGCCCTCCACTGGGGAGGGGGTGCGGGATGTGACCTCCTCAACGACGCGATGCGCGGTGTGCCCGAGGTCAGCCAGGAGGCGGATCGCTCCGCCTCGAATCTTGCCGAGGTCGGCCAGCGCGGTATCCGCTGCGATCTCTATCGGGTAGTACGAGGTCGCGACCTCGATGGGTTCGTCATCCAGGAGTACCAAGCGCCGCCGCGCGATCACCTCGGCGTCGTCGGGCAGGCCGAAGGATCGGGCAACGAACTGCGGTGCCGCGACGGTGCCCGCGTGGATGATCCGGTTCGTGCCGCGCCGCCCCCGCGTCGCCGCCTCGGCGGTCCACGCGTCCGGCGAATTTCGGTCAGTTGGGGTGACGTATAGGGCCGAGACGCTGACCCAGTTTCCGCTGCTCACACGGGTCTCCTCGCTACTACTGGCGATCGAATCTGGCTGCTCTTCCAGATTAGCGATTAGGTGCCCCCTTCCTCCCGGAGCGAGAACCGTGCTAGCTTTCACGAAAGGCAATCAAGTTGCGAAAGCTCGACGAAGGGATTGGAGGATCACCGTGGCGCTTCCTCAGAGACTGCCGACGCTCTCCGCGAAGGAGGCAGCAACGGCGCTCGGCGTGCACGTCTCGACGCTCTATCGGTGGATCGAAGCCGGAGAGATCACCGTCGTCCGGTACGGCCGCGAGCCCGTAGAAGGCAGCCGGAAGCGCGGCAGCGAGATCCGCATCCCGGAGTACGTCATCGCCGACCGACTCCGCCGAGGACCAGTCATCGAACCCGCCCTCAACGCTGCCGCCTAAAACAAGGCGGCCCCGACCGAGCGACGCAACCGCTGGCCGGGGCCTTGATCCCCCTAGGAGGGACCAACATGAACAGTACAGTCACCAACCTCACCCCCACTTCTCCTCTGTCTGATGCGGATGCCGCGTCGGTGTCGGATCTTGCCTCTCGCCGTCGCGCCACTACGTCGGTGGCGGATGCGGATGCCGCCTACCGCGCCGACCTGATCACGGACTACATCGCGGTTCGCCGGACGGGTGTTTGGTCGGATGAGCTTCGGCTGCTGGCTGAGGCGAAGCGCTATGACGACGCCCACCCGGATGAGGCGCCGCTGTTCGATGAACTGCACGCGGTTGAACTGTTCGGCGCCCAGGTCGAGGACTGGGGGGTGGCGGCGTGAGTGGGGCGGTGGTGAAGAAGGTCGAGTCTCTGTTGCCGTTGTCGTCTCGGCTGGAGGCTGAGGTCAGCGCGACGGTGGAGTTGATCGAGTCGTCGTGGCGGTCTGACATCGTGTGGCGTGGCCTCTCGGGCGAGCAGATCACCGGGGAGCAGGTGATCGAGCATCTGGCAGCCACGTTCGCCCTGCTGGAGCGGGCCGGCTGGGTCCGCACCTGGCGTGAGGCCCAGACCGGGGGCGCTTCGAATCCGGTGGATGACCTGTCGGAGGCATCGTCGGTGCGGCAGATCCTGCGCGCGGCCGTCTGGGCGCTGAAGGACTTCGCCGGGTCGGGCCACGGTCCGATGACGTTCGGCTACGCCCTGCACCGGGTGGGTGACACGGATTCGTGGAGCGCCACCAGCAAGGTGCTGGAGATGGTGCTGAAGTCCCGCACGGGCGCGGACTACGCGAACGCGGCGTCGTGGGCTGAGCGGCGTGGCCGAACGTGGGGTGACCTGCGTGAGCTGGCTGCTGTGGCTGCCGAGGTTGCCCGCCGGAGCGGGCCCGAGGGGGTGGCGGCGTGAGCGACATCAGCACCTGGCCGGAGGGTGTGATCGCCCGCTATTTGACCGTCGCCGGGGCGACCGTCGATGTGATCGACAAGGGAGAGGACACCTATTGGCGGTACGAGCTGGTGTGCCGCAGCTGCCCTGAGACCTTCGACGACTCCAACGAGTACGAGGTGCGCGACCGGGCGCAGTCGCATGCCGAGTCGTGCCGGGCGATGCCGCGCCCCCAGGCGGGTGGTCGGTGATGTCCCACTACCTAGAAGACGCTGCTGCGCTGCTGCGGAAGTCGGCCGAGACGAACGAGAAGTGTTACTGGGGTGCCGATCGCGGGCGCCTGGCGGGTGATGACCGCCGCCTCATGGAGGGCCGTGAGCGGATCGCGCGGCAGTTCGCCGTTCTGGCGGCGATCGATAAGGGCCTGCTGCCCGCCGAGCTGACGGAGACCGTGCTCGACGCCATCCGGAAGGCGGGTGGTCGGTGATGGGCGCGCTCCAGGCAGCGAAGGCTGAGGTGAAGGCGGAGATTGCCCGCACGGACACGAAGGCGTCACTGCTGCTGGCGTTCAACGGTGTGGCGCTGGCCGGCCTGTGGTCGGTAGGTGCCCAGCCGTGGGTGCCGACGGCGGCCCGCTTCGCCGGTGGGGTGGCGGTGCTGATGCTGCTGGCGTCGGTTGTGCTGCTTCTGCTGGTGGTGCGGCCCCGGATCTCCCCGACTGCGAACCGGGTGGGATTCCCGCACTGGGCCACGTTGACCCCTGAGCAGTTGGCCGACGAGTTGGCGGTGGACTGCACGGCCGCTCACACGGTGGCCCTGTCGGGGATCGTTGTGGCGAAGATGCGTGGCCTTCAGGTCGCGGTGAATCTCACTCTCGGTACTGGCGGTCCGCTGGCTGTGGCCGCGCTGGTCGCGGGGGTGATGGCGTGATGCGTCCTGCTGCGAGGGCTGCGCTGTTCCTGGCTGGCCTGCTGCTGGTGCTGGTTCCGGGTCTGGCCCAGGCGGTCGTGTCGGCCGTGGTGTGGTCGGTGCAGTCGCCCGTCATGGTGGGTGCTGGTTTGGCCGTCACGCTGGTCCGTCTGGTGTTTGCTCCTGCTCCGGTGCGGGGGTGGTCGCGGTGATCGAGGTTGTGTCGTTCGGTTTCCTGCACGCCCGTGTGCCGCGTGCGGAGTTGGTGGTGGATCTGCGGAAGCACTTCCGCGATCCGCACGTGTCTCCCGCGCTGCGGGAGCTGACGGGCCTGGATGAGGAGGTGCGGGCCACGGTGATCCGCACTCCCGGTGTCCCGCCGCTGATCGACGCTCTGGCCGGGGTGGCCTCGGGCTACCTGGTTGGTGCCCCTGAGCTGCCGACTCGTATCGCCGTGGGTTGTGCGGGCGGCCGGCACAGGTCAGTGGTGGTGGCGATCGAGGTCGCTGCCCGGGTGCGGAAGTTGCGCGGCGTCGATGTTCGCGTGAGGCACCGCGATGTCCGACTGCCCGTCATTGAGCGGGGAGGCCGCTGATGGGCTGGTGGCCTGAGCGCACGTCACGGGGTGAGGAGATCTTGTCTCCGCCTGAGAAGCCCCTGGGTTCGACCAGTCCGGGGGAGTGCCGTGTCGGTACGGGCCCGCGGAATGAGCGGGCCCGCGATGACCTCGAAGGCACTCGTGTCCGGCGTCGCCTCGGCGTGAAGGCCAGCTGATCCGACCCTTCTGCGCCAACCGGCACCTGACCAGGCTTTTTCGGTAATCGCCGAAGAAGGTACCGGCGGGCGTGGTGGGGCCGGACAACGGGTCCGGCGCCGGAGAGGAGAGCCGATGTACACGACCATCCCGCACCGCGGTAGCGACCTCGACAAGGGCGACCGAGTCGACCTCACCGACCCCCCGAAGCACTGCGGCACCCCGATGAAGGTGGCTGACACGCCTTACGGCCACCGCCTCGACTGCTTCGGGGACGACTGCGAGATCCACACCGATCCGAGCGGGGTGCTCACCGAGCTGCCGTTCGTCACTGAGGAGGACTGATGAATAAGAAGCTGGCCGCCGCACTGGCTCGGGATGACGCCCGAGAAGAGTCCGGAATGCATCCGGACGACCGTGTGACCTGCCACCCCCACCAGTCGTGGGCGGAGAACTGTGAGGACCAGCATTCGCGACCGACCGCCGGGCGACTGCTCGCGGAGGCGCTTGAGATCGACCGAATCAGCCGTCGCTGACGGTTGCCCGATCCGCCCGGCCGTGCCGGACAGACCGGACCACCAACCAAGGAGGAGGCATCCATGTTCGGACGCAAGGGCGACAGCCCGGAGGAGCGCGAGTACCAGGCCGCGAAGAAGGCCCTCGCGAGCGACCCGGTCAACCGGGGCGAGCTGGGCTACGTCGATATCGACTCGCCCGCCGGCCAGCAGAACCTCAAGGCCCAGGACCGGGTCAGCAAGGCGAAGAAGAACCTCAACCACTGAGAGGACGTCCATGACCAGCCTGCCGACTCTCGGTGAGTGGCAGCCGATAGAGGCTCCGGTGCCGTCGGCTCCGGTCGGGCCTGAGTCGCGTCCGGAGGATGTGCGGCGGATCGCGGACCTGGAGCAGCAGGTGCGCGACCTCCAAGCCGGGTCGGCGCTGGCGAAGGAGAAGCCCGGCTTTGACGGTTGGTCTCTGCGTGTTGCTCTGGCGGCGACGATCGGCCTGACCGCGTCGGGCGAGTTCGCGCTCGCCGAGCTGGCCGGGTGGGCGCGGGAGCTGGCGTGGCTGCTGCCGGTGTCGATCGACGTGTATGTGGTGCAGGCGTTCCGCCGTCACCGCGATGTGGCTCCGGCTCTCGGGCTGATGGTGTTCGCGAACGCCGTCTATCACCTGGCTGCTGCTGGCTTGTTCGGGGTGAGCGGCGGGGGGCGTCCTGAGTGGTGGCTCATCGTCGGTGTGGCTGCGATCGCGCCGTTCGTGATGTGGCGTATCCACCGCATGAGTGCCCCTCGCTGTGAGCGTCGAGAGTCGCCGGTCGAGCGCACTCCGGAGGCCGCCGGTGAGCGTCCGTTGGTGCAGCCGAAGGCGCTCATCGAGGAGCCACGCGAGCGCGCTCACGACAGCAAGTATGAGCGCCCTGATGAGCGCTCATCAGGGGAGCCCGATGAGCGCCAGGATGAGCGCCCTGAGCGTCCCCAAAGTGAGCGCGCTCGGAAGCCTTCTTCTGAGCGTCGTGAGCGCGCTCAGAAGAAGCCGAAGAAGAGCGCCACGGCGAGCGCGTCGAAGAACCTGTCGGCCCGTCGCCGTGAGCGTGCCCGCCGCCTGTACGACGAGCTTGGGCGCCGCCCGGAGTGGACCGAGATCCGCGACGTCCTTGTCGCCGAGAAGCTCGCCGAGAAGGACGTGTCGCGGCCGACGATACAGCGCGTCCGAGACGCCATTGAGCGCGATGAGCCGGCGCTTGCCGCGCTCGGCACGGACAACGTGCGGGCGCTCACCAACGAGACCAAGACCGCCTGACAATCCCATCTGTGAGAGGAGCCCTCGTGGCTGTGAATGGAACTGCCCCGCCCCGTCCGGTGTCGCCGCCGGCGTTCGTGCCGAAGCCGACGAAAGCGGCCCAGCCGAAGCACGTGAACAAGACCCGCAACCTGACTCCGTCGCTGAATGGCGCGCTCACCATCAACATCGTGAAGGGGGGTGGTCAGGCCCAGCAGGGGCCGAAGGGTCCGCCCGGAGGGGACTTCATGTCGAACGAGGACATCCAGAAGTTCTGTGAGGACGGGCGGAAGAAGGCCCGGCAGCGTGCGGTGGAGCGGTCGCTGGACGCGGAGATGCTGGAGGGCAGGCTGCGGAACATCCCGGACGTCACCGGGTCGATGTCGGGTGCCCGTGCCCGCGCCCGTCGGGTGGTGCGGTGGCTGAACCGGATCGCGCAGGCCGAGAAGCTGATCGCGAAGTGGTACAGCGCCTTGTACTCGGCGTTTGAGCGTGAGTACGAGGCCGAGCTGATGAAGATCGGCAAGGGGCGGTCGCAGCAGAAGCCACAGGCCCGTTTCGGCTGGCGGTGACGTGCTCGACCTCTACGTGGCTGCCGGGGCCGCGCTCGTGTTCGCGGTGTGGCTCCGGTTCCAGTTCTACGTCCTGGTCGGCGACGGGCTCATGATCGCCGGGGTTCTGTTCGTCCTCTACCTGCTGGTCCAAGCCCAACTGGGCTGACACCCCTCTGATCTGCGGTGACACCTCGCTGACACCTGTTCTGACACCTGGAGAGTTCCGTGGCTGACACCCCGAAGCACGACGCATGGAAGGCTCTGAAGAGCCCCCATGCTCGGCCGTGGCTGGCCCTCGTTGGCGAGGTGCCCGCAACATTCGCCGCCCACCTTGCATGGGCCGACCAGCCCATCGCCGCCATGGGCATGACCATCGCTTCCGGTGCCCTGACCGCCGCCACCTGGTGGGCCGGGAAGGACACGAAGGAGGCCCGCCGGCTCCACGCCACCGCGACGACAGCGGCGGCCACCTGCTACCTGACCGTCGCAACGTTCACCGACCCGCTCGGTGGCACCCAGCTGTCGTGGCTGGCCATCGGCGGTGCGACGCTCGCCGCAAGCTGGAACGTTCGCAAAACACTTCGCGTCAACCCCGAAGCCAAGGGCGAACAGGTGGCGGGGGAGACGGGGCTGCTGGAGAAGTCCCTCGGCAAGGCCAAGGCCAAGCTGCGGGGCGCGCCGACAGTCGAGCCGAACAAGGTCACCGCCCCGTACAAGCTGACACCCGGCGAGATGGCCAACCCCGACCTCGGGAACCGAATCACTCAAATCGCCTCTGAGCTGGGCATCTCCCCGAACTCGATCCGCATCAAAGGCGACCCTGAGAACGCTAGCGAAGGCGAGTTCATCTTCGTCCCCAAGGACATGCTCACCGAGAAGGCGCCGTGGCCGGGCCCGTCCTCGATGGGCGGCTCCATCACCGAGCCGATCGTTGTGGGCCGCTACGAGGACGGCGATCCGGAACAGTTCTGGTTCCCCCACGACAGTAAGACCGGCCGTAACGCGACGCACTTCCTCGCCGCTGGCATGAACGGCTCCGGTAAGTCCGTCGGTATCGGTATCGGCATCCTAGAAGCCCTGACCAGGACCGACGGCATCGTGTGGGCTGTTGACCCATCAAAGGGAAAGCAGACGTTCGCGCCCTTCCTGCCCTACCTGGACTGGGCAGAGATGACCATTGCCGGAGGCGAAGCGATGATCGACGCCCTGTCTCAGGTCATCACCGCCCGCGCCGACGCACTCGGAGACGCAGGATTCAAGAACTGGTCACCGGATGCCTTCGCTCAGCTCGGCATGCCCTACATGGTCGTGTGGATCGAGGAGGCGGCCAAGTTCTTCCGCGAGGGCGCCGAACTGGAAGGTCTCGTCATGGAGGCCCGTTCCGCTGGGATCTCGGTCATCATCAGCCTCCAGCGGCCGAGCGCGAAGAGTATGCCCACTGACGTGCGGGAACAGCTCGGCGGCGCCTTCTGCTTCGGCGTCAAGAACGGCACCACCGCCGACATGGCCCTGCCCGACGACGTGCGTGATGCGGGCGCCCGGCCGGAGGCGTGGGAGAACCGGCGGCCCGGCTACAACTATCTGGTGGCGCCCGGGATCGACGAGGAGCGGTACGCGATGAAGGCCCGCACCTTCGACCCGCCCAGCGATGACGAGATCTCCGCTGTCCTCGCCGACGCGCCCCGGACCTCGGCCGACTCGGTCACCGCGACCGCCGCTGGTGAGGCGTATGCGAACCGGACCCGATACGACGCTGACACGCCTGTGACCACCGCTGACACCGAAAGGATCGTGATGGGCAAGGAGCAGCACGACACGCAGAAGGCCGCCGACGAGGAGCAGTTGCTGGAGCGGCAGATCAACCGGGACATCGACGCCCGCATCGGCGACGACGAAGGTGCCGACGACCTGACTGGCATCGACCCCGACAAAGAGATCGAGAAGCCGAAGGAGAAGTGGCAGTTCGCCCGGGCCGAACCCATCAAGGAGAAATCGCAGGACGAGGCCCTTGCCGAGCTGATGAAGATGCTCGACGAGTACCGCGAGCAGGGCCTCGAAGAGGTCGGGCCCAAGCACTTCCAGCCCTACGGCAGGGAAGGGCGCATCGGCAAGAGCAGGCCCTGGATCTCCGAGAAGCTCACCGCCCTCGCGGACGATGGCCTCCACCTGGAGGAGACCGACACGGCCGGCACGTACAAGCTGCTGTACCCCGCGCTCGCCGCTGCCTGACACCTGCCTGACCTGCGGTGACACCCGGCTGACACCTTCTGACATGTCAGCCGGGGTGTCAGACCCCCTCTGGGCCGCCGTTTCTTTAGGTCAACGCGTGTGTGCGCGCGAGCTGACACCCCTCTGACACCCCGCCCTGACACCCCCAGCCCTGTCAGTCGGCACAAACCATCACAAAACCTACCGAAGGAGACTCGCCATGGAGCAGGAATTCAACCCGCCCCGCTACACCTGGACTGCCTCAACCGCCGAGGAAGCCAAGAACACACTGATGGCCGCCATCGACCTGATGGACGCCCACCTGGCGACGCTCGTGCCCGGAAACAGCATGAAGCGCCACAAGGTCAAAGAATCGACACCCGTGGCCCTCACGGTCTCCATGGACCTGTCCGGCCTGATCGAGCAGATCAACACGAAGCGCACCCTCGACAGCCTGGAAGCCAGCCTCGGGGACGGTGCCTGATGCCGATCACCTTTCGCCGCAGCATCCGGATCCTGCCGGGCATCCGCTTGAACCTGAACCGCCGCTCGTGGTCGATAACGGTCGGCCCGGCCAACGGCCCCAAGCGCACCTACAACTCGACTGGGCGCCGTACCACGTCGATGGATCTGCCGGGCCCTTTCGGCTGGCGGCACACCAGCAGCCGCCGGAGGGACTCGTGACCGCGCCGGCGTCAGATGCGCGGGCTGCGGCGCATGGTCTCGCCAACGCGGTCGAGGAGGCTCTCGCCGAGGCGACGCCGTCCCGGTACCGGGACGAGACGAAGCCGCCCGAGTTCGGCCCGACGCCGCCGGTGCCGCAGCCGGGCCGGCCGCCCATGTCGCAGCGCGCGACGGACGCGAGCGCGCTCATGCTCGCTGGGAGTGCGCTGACCGTGGCCGTGGGCGGGGCGGCGACCGGGATCCTGTGGGCGTCGGGGAACGCCGATCCGGTAGTCGTCGGCCTGATTGCGGGGGCGCCGCCCGCCTTGCTGCTGGCTCTTACCCGGGTCCTCCGCCACGCCAAGGAAACCGCCGAAGCGATGCCCGTCGAGCACCACCACCACTACACGGGTCCGGTCCACCAGGACCAGCGCCACTCCAGCACCCGCGGTGTGTGGGCCCGCACCAACAACCACTGAGGAGACGTCATGACCGAGAACACGTCCGAGATGGTCCACTACACGGCCGACGTGGTGGCCGTCCGGCCTGATGGGCGCGCCCTGTTCATCGAGCGCGGCTGGGACCCGTTCAAGGGGCACAAGGCCCTGCCAGGCGGACACGTGGACCCCGGAGAGGGGCCCGAACAGGCGGCAGCGCGGGAACTGCTGGAGGAGACCGGCGTCCGCGTGGCCCCGGCTGACCTGACCTACCTCGGTCGGTGGGACGCCCCAGGTCGGGACCCTCGCGGGCACTACGTCACCTACGCCTATATGGCCCGCGTCCCGGCCGACACCACAGCCCAGTCCGGGACCGACGCCGTGGCTGTGCAGTGGCTGCCGCTGGAGACCCCGGGAAGCCTGGCGTTCGACCACGGCGAGATCGTGCAGGCCGCGTCACGCCTCGCCAGCCGCTGAGGAGGCGTGATGGGCCAGTGCTATGTGGCCGTGTGCAGTGTGTGCGGCGCCGAGTACGACGAGGAGGACACAACGATGCACCTGCCGACCCGTGAGGAGGCTGTCCAGTACGCCCTCGGCTACGGCGACGGCGACCCCTACGGCTGGCACACCGAGGCGGGCCTGCTGGTGTGCGGTCAGGACGACACCGTGCACCAGGTGGCCGTCCAAGTGGCCCGAGAGGCCACGCTGCCCGTCGGGCAGATGGACCTGGCCGGCCACGTCGCCCACCAGCCCGACCGGATGCGCGCCCGGCTCCTGGACTGCGACGGCCACCACGAGGAAGTCGTCGAGGCGCCGTTCGACAAGCCGGACCCGCTGACCACGTCACCCGACGCGATGGTCGTCACGTGGCCGCGCGAGGAGGCGGCTGCGTGAGCCCGTGGACTGGCCAGATGGAGACGCGGCTGCTGACACAAGGCCGGGTGGTGCCGATCGAGCACCGCGACTGGGCCGACGCCAAGCGGTACTTCGCGCGGAAGCCAATACACCAAGCCGGTGTCGAGGAGTGGATGGAGAAGATCCGCGCCGGGCGGCTGGAGCCGATCCAGATCGGCGTCAGCGACCGCTACCCGCAGGACTGGTACGTGGGCGACGGCCACCACCGAGCGGTCGCGCTCATGGAGCTGGGTGTGGGGCGGTTCCCGTTCCACTGGTACTGGATCAAGTCCTTGGGGCGGCCCGCCATGGAACGCGGGCCCATCGACTGGGGACTGCTCGACAAGAAGTGAGGTCCGCCCCTCCCGGGGTTAGCGGGAGGGGCGGTGTCCGCACTGTACCGGGGCCGTCCGGCCCTACCCGGCCGATCGCGGTCCCGGTACGGTCCGGCTTTTCAACAGGGGGGAAACATGAATCTTCGAACCATGACTGTGGCTGCTGTGGCCGCCAGCGTGCTGCCGTTCGCGGCGGCGGCCTGCACATCCGATAGCGGCACCGGCGAGGCCGACGTGCCGTCGAAGCACGGCCAACCGAAGCCGGCCACCGGCGACAAGACGGCCGACTGCGGAAAGGGCTCGGAGCTGTCCCAGGCCGACTGGACCGAGCTGTGTGGCGACGACGCAGGCATGCAGGACCCGTCGAAGCCGTTGCGGGCGGGAGAGTCGTTCACGTTCCCCGACAAGCTGGCCGTGACCGTGGTGCGGGCGGAGAAGGTCGCGGCGTCGGAGGCCGAGCCAGGCGAGACGCCGTTCCGGCTGCACATCAAGTTCACCAACAAGGGCAAGGCCCCGGTGAAACTGGACGACTTCTCCCTGTTCGTGGAGGGCGCCACCAACGGCGGGGAGGCCGCAACGACCGTCTTCGACTCGTCCGACGATGCTGCGGAGATTGGTGGCCGGCTCGCCCCCGGGGTGACCGCGACGAAGACCGAGGACTGGGTTCTCGACAAGAAGTACGGCAACAAGATCGTGGTGTCGTTGCAGTACGGCAACGACGGGGCCGACACCTACCCCGAAGCCAACGTCACCATCCGCTAACCGCCACCCCTGCGGCCCCCGCCGAGCCCCCAGCTCGACGGGGGCCACCTTCGTGGCTCTTGGGCTGCATTTGACAGGCGGTGATCGGTGAAGGCATGATCTGCTCAGCTAGACATATTGCGCTCTGAGAGGCCGTCCGAACTGGGCGGCCTTTTCGCATGCTTGGGGGTGGCTGTGCCTGCTCTCGTCACCGCATCCGACGCCGCTCACTACACCGGCCGGCCCGTCGGCACCATCTGGCGGTGGGCCTCCGAAGGCCGCATCAGCCGATACGGCACCGGCCGCCATGTGCGGTACGACGTCCTTGAGATGACACCCCGGACCGTCGATGAATGGACCGGCGAGATCACGCCCGGCGAGCCCCCGCCAATGCCCCACACTGCACCCCGCGCCGCATAGCTCGGGTGCTCCGGCCCTTCCCTCTGTGGCCTGTTGAGCCCCGAAAGGTGGCCGCCCCGTCGAGGGCTCAGGGCGGCCACCACCATCCTCACTCCTGCTGCCCGATTCTGGGAGGGGCCGGGCAGCAGGACCCCTCCCACCGGCAGGAGCCGACATGACAGAGACACACCCCGCCGAGGCCGCCCCGCAGGGCGCCGTCATCGAGATCGTCGAGAAGGGCCGCTCCACCGACGAGACAGGCGGGGGCAGCGTCATCGTCCCCAACGATGTGCGGATCAACGGGCAGTCGCTGTACGCATCCAACGAAGACCCGGTCACCGTCCACGAGATCAACACCGGCGATCTCGTCCGAGTCACGCTCACACTGCTCGCGCGCCGCGTCAGCATCCGAGCCGAACACGACCAGGACTAGCCTCCGCCAGCTCGCCACGGGCGGGCCACCATCACGTAGGAGAGACCATGCCCCGATCCACGCTCACCGCTACCCAGGCCGTGCGTGCCGGGGCCGTCCTGCCCACAGCCGCAGCAGGCGACGCCACCAACGGCCACGCCCTCCAGAACGACGGACGCGTCGTACTCATCGTCGACAACACCGGGGCCAGCAGCAGGGACATCACGTTCCACACTGTCCGTACCATCGACGGGCTCACCGCACCCACCCGCGTGGAGTCCATCCCCGCCGGCGAGACGCAGGTGTTCGGGCCCTTCCCGGCCGCCGACTACGGCGACACCCTCACCCTCGACGTGGCCAGCGCCGAACTGACACTGCAAGCCATCCGGATCTGATGCCGACCGCCCCGCCCACCCGTTGCGCCCGAGCCGACTGCCACGAGATCGCCACCAAGCGCGGGCTATGCGACGAACACCAGCCCCAGCCATGGGCAGGCAGGCCACGGCCACAAGAGCGGTACGGCATGAGCAGTGGCAGCATGCGTGCCCTCAAGAAGCGCGTGGCACAACGCGACCACGGCTGCTGCTACATGTGCGGAGGCGAGGACGCCGACGAGCTTGAGCACATCGTGCCCGTCAGCCAAGGCGGCTCACCCCGAGACCTCGACAACCTCGGCCTGGCCCACGTCGAATGCCACCGTGAGAAGACCGCGCGGGAAGCGCGCGAAGCACAAGATCGAGCGCGGGTCGGGCGGGGGTAGGGGAGTCAAAATCGCGACGGAAGATCGCTGGGGGACCGTCGCGGCCAGTGAAAATGACGGCTGCACAGAATCGGCGATAGGGGGTCTGTGATGGGTCGTACTGCTCAGCCCGCAGCCCTCAAACTGATCAAGGGACGGGGCGAGGGTAAGGACACCGCTGGCCGGCCGGTCAATCCGGGCCCGGCGTTCAAGCGGCTCCCACCGAACCCACCGTCCTGGATGTCTTCTGAGGCCAAGGCCGAATGGAAGCGGGTTCTTCCGGGGTTGTCGAGGCTTGATCTGCTGAAGCCGGAGGACCGCGCGGCGCTGGCTGCCTACTGCGAGGCGTGGGCGACATTCGTGGCGGCTACGCGGCAGGTGCAGGAAGAAGGGCTCACGATCAACGCGAAGCAGGGGACGCTTCCGCATCCGGCGGTGGGCATCGCTCGTTCTGCGGGCCGTGAGCTTCGCTCGTGGGCGGCTCACTTCGGTCTGACGCCGTCGACTGAGCAGGCCCTGGCGAGAGGGGCCGACGATGGCGGGGAGGAAGACAACCCGTTCGCCTAATGGTGCCGAGTTGGAGCGGCTGAAGATCAGCCCAGAGGTCGCCTGGTACATGGCGGAGCGGGGTATCCCGCTCCCTGACTGCCCTCCACTGGTTCAGACGCCGAGTCCCGGTGATGCGCCTGGCGCGGTGTTCGATCCGAACAGGGTCGATAGGGTCATCAAGGCGTTCGGGCTACTGCGGCACACGCAGGGCCAATGGGAGGGGCAGCCACTACGGCCTGACCCGTGGCAGGTTGCATACATTCTCGCCCCCGTCTTCGGGTGGGTGCGGTGGGACGAGGACGCTGGCGGCTACGTGCGAGTGGTCCGTGAGCTGTACGTGGACGTGCCTCGCAAGAACGGGAAGAGCACGCTGGCTGGCGGCCTGGCCATTTACATGACGTGCGCGGATGGCGAGGGCGGCGCGCAGGTCATCACGGCGGCGACGACGAAGGAGCAGGCCGGGTACGTCTTCGAGCCGGTGAAGAAACTCGCCGAGGCAGCCCCGGCGCTGAAGAAGCACGTCCGTCCGCTCAAGGGCGTGATCCTGCACCCTAAGTCGGGCTCGTACTTCAAATCGATCTCGTCGGTGGCTGGCGCGCAGCATGGCGCGAACATCCACTGCGCGATCATCGATGAGCTGCACGAGCATAAGTCTCCGGAGCTGGTGGAGACGATCGAGACTGGCACGGGGTCCAGGCGGCAGCCGTTGACCTGCATCATCACGACGGCCGACTCCGGCAAGCGTGAGTCGGTGTACGACCGGAAGCGGCAGCGGGTCGAGAAGCTTGCGCGTCGGGTGTTCACGGCGCACTCGGTGTACGGCGTGGTGTGGGCTGCGGAGCGCGATGACGATCCGCATGTTGAGGAGACGTGGCGGAAGGCGAACCCGGGTTATGGGGTGAGCCCCACTCGCTCGTACCTGCGGGATCGCTCGGATGAAGCGAAGCAGTCGCCTGCCGACCTGGCGAAGTTTCTGCGTCTGCACTTGGGGCGTCGGACGAAGCAGGAGACGAAGTTCCTGACGCTGGAGTCGTGGCATCGGAACGCGTCGATGGTCGACGAGGTGAAGCTGGCCGGGCGGGAGGCTTACGGGGGCCTTGACCTTGCGAGTACCAGCGACTTGTGTGCGCTGTGCTGGCTCTTCCCTGACGGAGAAGAGGGCTACGACGCCTTGTGGCGTCTGTGGACTCCGGAGGACAACGTCGATGCGCTGGACCAGCGGACAGCAGGCGCTGCGAGCGTGTGGGTCCGTGAGGGCCTGCTCGTGGCGACGCCGGGGAACGTCGCGGACTACGACTACATCCAGCTCCAGATCGAGCGGGACATGGATGCCTTCGATGTCCGGGCGATCGGCTTCGACCCATGGAACGCGACACCGCTAACGAACAAGCTCGCCGAGTCGCAGGCGCCCATGGTGAAGGTGCGGCAGGGCTTCGTCACCATGTCGCCGCCTTTGAAAGAGTTCCAGCGGCTGCTATTGAAGGGCACCCCGGAGGTGCCGCTGTTCCGGCACGGCGGGAATGCGGCGGTCACCTGGCAGGTCGACAACCTGGCTGTGGCCATGGACCCGGCAGGGAACGTGAAGCCGGACAAGGCCCGCAGCGCGGAGAAGATCGACGCCGTGTCGGCTGCGGTGACCGCCCTGTCAGAGGCGATGTCCCGTGAGGTGCCTGTCCGGTCGGCTTACGAGGACGGCGGCCTGGAGGTCGTGTGAGGGGGTTGCCGTGTTCTGGTGGCGTCGTACCGTGCTGCGTAGGCGTGTGGTGGTGAACCTGGCGGACCGGGCGTTCGCGGGGGTGCTGTGGGCGAAGCGGGGCCCGCTGCTGGTGCTGCGGGACGCCACGCTGATGCAGCACGGTGCCGCGGACACGCCGATGGACGGCGAGGTCGTGGTGGAGCGGTCCCGGGTGGAGTTCATTCAGGTGACGGGAGGCTGACGTGTCGTTCGTCGTCTCCCAGGGGCAACTGTCGGCGGTGTCGATCGCGTCGGATGTGCGGATGCCGATGTACACGCGCCTGTCGGACGGGGTGTATGCCGACTATGCGCACCTGTACCGGGAGCAGCCGCAGATCCGCACCGTGGTGTCCTTCCTGGCCCGGAATATCGCTCAGCTCGGGCTGCATGTGTTCCGCCGTGTGTCGGACACGGACCGGGAGCGGCTGACTGATCATCCTCTTTCGCGGATTCTGGCGGCGCCGGGGGCGAAGCTTACGAGGTACCGGCTGGTCGAGCGGCTGGTGTCGGATCTGGCTTTGTACGACATGGCGCTGTGGGTGAAGGTCCGCCTCGACTCGGGCGAGTTGCTCGGGGTGATTCCGGTGCCGCCGTACCGGGTGGAGATCGAGGGCGACAGCTGGTTGGAGCCCGGCCGCTTCCGGGTGCATGGCTCTCGGGGGGACTTGGTGCTGGAGCCGGAGCAGGTGGTGCATTTTCACGGCTATTCGCCGACGGATCTGCGGACTGGGTCGTCGCCGATTGAGGCGCTCAGGTCGATGCTGGCGGAGGAGTTCGAGGCGACTCGGTCCCGTGAGCAGATGTGGCGTAACGGGGGCCGGTTGTCCGGTGTGTTGAAGCGGCCGGCTGATGCCCCGAAGTGGGATCCGACGGCGAAGGCCCGCTTCAGGGAGGGCTGGCGCGGTTTCACGGAGCAGGGTGGCACGCCGATCCTTGAGGACGGCATGGAGTACGAGCAGCTGGCGCTGGACCCGGCGAAGGCCCAGTACATCGAGGCCCGCAAGTTGACGCGGGAGGAGGTCGCGGCGGCGTATCACATTCCGCTGCCCATGGTGGGGATCCTTGACCATGCGACGTTTTCCAACATCAAGGAGCAGCATCAGCAGCTGTACCAGGACACGCTCGGCCCGTGGCTGGTGTCCATCCAGGAGGACATCGGCCTCCAGCTCGTGCCGGACTTGCCGGATTCCGGCGACGTGTATGTCGAGTTCAACATGGCGGAGAAGATGCGCGGCAGCTTTGAGGAGCAGGCTGCGGCGGCTTCTACGGCGACGGGCCGGCCGTGGATGACGGTCAACGAGCAGCGGGCGAGGTTCAACCTGCCGCAGCTCCCGGGCGGCGACGATCTGATCACGCCGTTGAATGTGACGGCAGGTGGTCTCGCCTCCCCGAGGGATACGGCGCCTGAGCCGCAGGACCTGGAGGCCGTCCCAAAAGCGGGGGGCCGACTCGTCTTGTTCAAGGCGGGACGGCCCGAGGAACTGGGTGACGTCGAGACAGAGCGGGAAGCATTCGCTGCTGCTCTGGAGGCCATGACGCGGCGCCATGCCGATGTACTGCTGGAGGCGCCACCCCGGGACGCGGGTGGTGTTCCCCGCTGGTGGGCGCGGGACCGGGATGTGCGGGTCGCGCAGGTGCAGCAGTTGATGTCCCGGCACATGATGCGGCTGGCGCAGATGGGCGCCTGGGACGTGCTGGAGCAGTTCAATCCGCAGGCCGAGGGCTGGTCGGCGCCCGTGATGGACGCCTGGCTGATGGCTGCGGCCCTGCACCATGCTGAGCTGCACGACGGGGCGGGCGAGGCCACCGCGGTGGAGGCCGCCGCGGCACCACCGGATGAGGGCGGCCTGAGCGGGGCTCTGGTCGTGGCGGCTGGCGTGTGGGTGGCGGCAGCTCTCATGCGGGGCGAGACGGCCGGCACCGAGGCAGTGTCGTTCGGCGGCCACGACGCCGCCCGCGCATCCGGGCTGACGCGGAAGACGTGGCGGACCACGAGCGGGCATCCCCGCTCTCAGCATGCGGCGATGAACGGGCAGACGGTGCCGCTCGACGGCCTGTTTTCCAACGGGCTGCGCTGGCCGGGCGACGGCTTTGGTGATGCGAACCAGACGGCGAACTGCCGTTGCGAGTTGACGTATTCGAGACCGGAGTGACCATGCGGATCAAATCCTGCCCGGTGCGGATCAAGGCCGCGGGCACCCACGAAGGCACAGACGACGGCGTGTTCGAGGCGATCGTCGCCGCCTACAACTTGGACAGTGTCGGCGACAAGATCGCCCCTGGCGCGTTCGCGGAGACCCTCGCCGAGTGGAAGGGTCGCGGTGATCCGATCCCGGTGCTGTGGTCCCACATGTCCGCCGACCCCGACTATCACGTCGGCGAGGTCATTGAGGCCGAGGAGAGGCCCGAGGGCTTGTGGGTGAAGGCCCGTATTGACACCGAGCCGGGTAGTAAGGCCGCGCAGGTGTACAAGCTGCTGAAGGGCCGCCGGGTCACCCAGTTCAGCTTTGCCTACGACGTCGATGAGGGCTCGTGGGTGGACCAGAAGGACGGGGAGGGCTTCTACGAGCTGCGGAAACTCAAACTGTACGAGGTCGGCCCGACCCTGATCGGCGCCAACCAGGCCACTCAGCTGCTCGACGTGAAGAGCAGCGGCCAGCCTGAGACGTTCCCCGACCTGGCGAAGGTCGCGGAGGCCCTTGAAGGGCTGAAGGCCGGCAGGACGCTGTCGGCGAAGAACGAGCAGCGGGTGCGCGACATCGCGCGCCTGTCGCAGGAGCTGCTGGGCTCCCTTCCTTCCAGCGACGATGAACCGCAGGACGCCGAGAAGGCCACGCCTGCCCCGCCCGCTGACGCCCCGCCTCAGGAAGTGCCTGAGGTCAAGGCCGAGCAGCCCGCCGGGCCGAGCCCCGCCTCGCTCCGTCTGCACTCAGACCTGGCCGCATTCGCCGCTGAGGTCTCCACGCTCACGGACTGAGGACCCCTTATGGACAAGATCGAAGAGCTGAAGGAACAGCTCAAGCACCACCTGATGCAGGCCCAGGCCATCTCGGCGAAGGCCGACGATGAGGGCCGCGACTTCTCCGACGAGGAGCGCGGCCAGGTCACCGAGCACATGGGCAAGGCCAAGGAAGCCAAGGACGGCCTGGAGAAGGCGAAGGCCACCTCCACCATGCGGCAGGCCCTGGCCGACCTCGGCGAAGGCGTCGAGATCAACGAGAAGGCCGGGGAGAAGCGCAACCCCAGTGGTCTGATAGTTCCCGACGCGAAGACGTCGCTGGGTGAGACGTTCACCAAGTCCCCCGAGTACGCGGGTCTGATGGCGTCCGCGCCGAACGGCAAGTTCGGGCAGAAGCAGCGTGTCCAGTCCATGCCGGTCGGCTACAAGTCGCTGGTCACGGGTGCCTCGGACACGTCCGCGGGCGCGTGGGTGACGAACGACTACCTTGGGCAGCGGGTGGGCCTGGACCTGTTCCAGCGGCCTCTGACACTTCGGGACGTCGTCACCAGCGGCACCACCAGCTCGGACACGATCGAGTACGTGCGCATGACCTCGGCGACCAACAACGCCGCACCTGTGGCTGAGGCCACTTCCTCGGCTGCACCGACTGCCCCGGCTTCGGTGCCGGGGGCCCTGGTCAACAACGCCGGTGGCGGCTACAAGCCGGAGTCGGCGCTGGCCGCGGCGAAGGTGACCACGCCGGTGCGCACGATCGCGCACTGGATCCCCATCACCAAGCGGTCCCTCTCGGACGCGTCGCAGATCCGCACCCTGATCGACTCCTTCCTGCGCTACGGCCTGGAGGAGGAACTCGAAGACCAGATGGTGTCGGGTGACGGCACCGGCGAGAACTTCGAGGGCCTCGCCAACGTTTCCGGCGTCCAGGCGCAGGCGTGGGACACCAACGCGCTCACCACGCTCCGCAAGGCCAAGACGAAGGTCCGCACTGTGGGCCGGTCGATGGCCAACGCCTACCTGCTCAATCCGGCCGACCTGGAGACGGTGGATCTGCTCCAGGACAACGAAGGCCGCTTCTACTTCGGTGGGCCGGCCGGGGTGGGCTCAGCGTCCGTGCTGTGGGGTATCCCGGTCATCGAGACCGAAGCGGTGCCCGCTGGTACCGGCTATGTCGGGGACTTCCGTAAGGCGATCCTGTGGGACCGCGAGCAGGCGTCCATCACTGTCACCGACTCCCACGCCGACTTCTTCGTGCGGAACCTGGTAGCGATCCTCGCCGAGATGCGTGCCGCGTTCGGTGTCATCCAGCCGTCCGCGTTCGTCGAGGTCGACCTCACTGCCTGATAGGAGGCCCGACATGGCGTACCTGAACGATGGCGCAGGGAAGGCCCGCGAGGGCAAGCAGACTCCGGCTGTCACAAACGCTGCCGCAGCGACCGCGTCGGCGGCGGCCGGTTCGACGCCGACGAAAGCCGAGTACGACGCGCTCCTCGCTGACACCAATGCGCTGCGCACGAAGCTGAACGCGCTGCTGACGGCGATGCGCACGTCCGGCCAGCTCGCGCCGTGACGCTGGTCAACTCACGAATGGTGCGAGGGCGGTGCCCGTGCGGCGCCGAGAATGCGTCGTGCGGCCCGCCCTCCACCTGTACACCCGTGGACGAGAATCTGGAGGTGGCCGTCGTGGGCGGCGCGCTGAAGAAGTACAAGGTCGTCACGGCCAGTGGGGTCGAGACAGTGATGAAGCTCAACGAGGCCGACGCATCACGCTACGGTGTCGCACCGGGTGAGCCGGAGCAGCCCGCCGAGCAAGAAAAGTCGGAGCCGAAGAAGCGGGCCGCCGCCAACAAGAGCCGGACCGCGGCAAACAAGGACGGCGGTACGGACGGTGCCGACGACTAGCCCGCTCCTGGCATCGCCCGACGACCTCGCGGCATGGCTCGGCGTCCCCGCCGACGACCCCAAGCTGATGCAGGCCCTCAACGCGGCGTCCAGCCGCTTCCGCGGCGCTGTACGGCACCACGTCACGCCAGTGGTCGACGACATCGCTGTTCTGGACGGCAACGGCCGCAGGGCTGTCCTTCTGCGGGCGGCGCCGGTTACTGCGGTGGCCTCCGTCGCCCTCGACGGGGAGCCGCTCACGGAGGACGACTACGAATGGTCCGCCGATGGGTTCCTACGCCGCATGTGCGGCTGCTGGCCGGACCGACTGCGGTGTATCCGCGTCGTCTACACCCACGGCTACGAGCCGGTGCCCGAGGACATCGCCGAGGTGGTTCTCGACCAGGCTCGGGCCCAGTTCACTGTGGTGCCGGGGCTGACATCGATGACGGTGGGCGGGCAGACGCTCGCGTTCGGGGCGCAGGCGTCGATCGGTGTTACGGCCCAGTGGACGTCGGTGGTGGAGCGCTACCGCCTCAATGCGGGGGACCAGCCATGAGTCTCCTCTTTCACCAGACCCTTATACGGGTGCGGGCGCCGCTGGCCACCGACCGGTATGGCAACCAGAAACGGGACTGGGCCAGCGCTGAGCGGACCTCGGTGCCTGGCGTGAACATTCAGCCTGCTGCCGTCCGGGTGCCGGCCAGCGAGGAGCAGTCCGTCGACCGTCAGACGACGGTCACACGGTGGCTTCTTCAGACAGCGCCCGGTGTGGATCTGGATCTGCTGGAGACAGACCGTGTCGAGTGGGATGGCGTGACGCTGGAGGTCGACGGCAAGGTCGGCCGCTGGCCCGACCCTTTCGGCCCGGGCGTTCATCACGTTGAGGCGGAGCTGACGGAGGTCGACTGATGGCCCGTTCACATGCCCGTATTCGCATAGACCGGTCGGCATTTCGCGAGTTCGCGTCGAGCGACGAGATGGCCGCCTATCTCCTGTCGGTTGCGGAGCGCGGGAAGGCCATCGCCGAGGCCCTGGCGCCGACCTATACGGGCCCTACCTGGTCCAATGTGGCTCGCGCGGGCGACTACCGGAAGTCCCTGAATGCGTCGCTCGTACACAACGGGTTCGCGTGGCAGGGAGAGTTCGGCGCCGATGTTGCCTACGCCTTGCAGGTCGAGTTCGGGTCGGGCCGTCCCGCGACATCACAGGAGCGTCCCCAGGAGGGCCGCTCTCCGAAGACCCGCGTACTCGGCCGGGCACTGGATGCCCTCCGAATCTGAGGAGCACGTATGGCACGCATCAAGCTGGCCGCCTGGCATGCCGGCCGGGCGCCGGGCGAGGTGGTGGAGGTTCCGGACGGCGATGTGCCGGGACTGCGGAGGGATGGCCGGGTTGGGGAGGTGGTGGCGGATGAGCCGGAGGCCGTGGCCGTCACGCCCGTGGACGGGCCGCCCACCGAACCGGCGCCACCTGTGGAGGCGCCGCTACCGCGCCGCCGCGGTAAGAGCGGATGAGCACGACGCCGCTGGTCGCCTTCCCCGATGTGGAGGCGGCCGTCACCGGCTACCTGCGCGGGCAGCTCGACCCCGGCGTGACAGTGGGCACGGAGTGGCCCGAGGACCTTGCCCAGCATCTGCCTGTGGTGGCGGTGTCTCGCGGTGGTGGTGGCACCTACACGCGGCTCGTGCTGGATCAGCCGACCCTCGACATTGACGTCCTCGCGGCCGACAAGGCGACCGCCCACGATCTGGTGCAGCAGGTGCGTGGGCTCATCTTCGCCGCCGAGGGCCTGGCCCTGGGCGATGCGCGGGTCGCGCGGGTGGAGGACACCAGCCTGATCTGGCTGCCGGACCCGACCACGGCCTTGCCGCGGTACGTGCTGGTCATGTCCTTGCGCGTGCGCCGCGCCTGAGTAGCACAACACCCTCCCGCATCCATTTCCGCTTTTCCCGCCGGTGCTGCCGTGCGGGCTCTTGGCATGCCTGGAGGCAGCTATGGCGCTCAACGCCGACAACGTCAGGGTGGGCTTGAACGGCAACGTGTACGTCGCCCCGAAGGGGTCCACTGCGCCGGCCGATCTGACGTCCGCATGGGACCCGGCCTGGAAGGACCTGGGCTATCTGAACGATGACGGTGTCGAGATGGAGTACGGCACCGACGTTGAGGACATCATGGCGTGGCAGTCCCTCTCCCCGGTGCGACGTGTCCTCACCTCGGTGGAGCTGACGCTGGCGTTCACCGCGATCGAGCTGAAGGCCAGCGCGGTCACGCTGTACTTCCCCGACTCGGCGATCACCGAGGTGACGGCGGACACCATCTACAAGCTCGACATCCCCTCGGCGCCTGGCTCGGCGGAGATGGCGTTCGGTTTCGAATGGATCGACGGCGACATCGTCAATCGGGTCGTCATCCCCCGGGGTGAGGTAACCGACCGCGAGTCCGTCAACTTCCAGCGGGGCGAGCCTGTGGGCCTCGGCATGACCGTGTCCGCCTACGCGTCCTCGTCACCCGAGCTGGCCACCTGGCTGTCCAACGACCCGTCCTGGGCGGCCTGACCGAAGCTCCCGGCGGGCGCGCCAGCGGGTCGCGCCCACCGGGTCCAACCCGCAGACCCGCGAAGGAGCAACACATGGCCACAACCGCGAAGAACCCCGGAGTCGAAGTCGTCTCCCTGGATTCCCTGGCGAAGCAGCGCCGCGATGCGCTGCCCGAGCCGACCACCTTCGAACTCTCCGGTGTGGAGTTCACCCTCCCGCCGATGAAGGGCCTCCCCTTCGAGCTTCAAGAGAAGGCCGGCGGCACCCTCGACGACGTCGTGGGGGTCCTCCAGGCGCTCCTCGGACGCGAGAAGATCCGCGAAATGTACGCGGCCGGGTACACCTTCGGGGACCTGGAGCTGATCGGCGAGGAGTGGCAGAAGCGCTCCGGTGTGGAGCCGGGGGAATCGGTGGCCTCGCCGACTTCCTGAGGGAGTACGGAGAGGCCGTCGAATGGGACATGGCCCGCTACTGGCCGGGCCGGTCCCTCCTGGAGCTGTGGCGCGGGACGCTGTCGTGGCGGGAACTGAAGGTGTTCCTGAAGTTCCTGCCGCCCGACTCGGCCACGGCACGGGCAGTACGTAGCGCCACACCGGAGGACGACACATGGACTCTGGACCGGCACCTGCTGGCGACGGTGGCGGATGCGGTCCGGGAGAACACCTACGCCCTCGTCAAGTTGCAGGGTGATCCGAAGAAGACCCGCCGGCTGAAACCTCCTAAGCCCATCCCGCGGCCCGGGGTGGAGCAGCCGAAGGCGGGCAAGGTGATCCGCCTCGGCGGGCGCAACCCGTCCAGCAGCAAGGAACTCGCCGCCGCGTTCCGTGGGGGCGCCGCAGCCCAGTAGAGGGGGTGTGCGGTGGCCTCTGGTGTGCTCGTCGGACGCGGATACGTCTCCATTCGGCCCGAGTTCGAAGGGGACTGGTCGCGCAGCGTCAGCTCTCGGGCTGGCGCTGCCGGGCGGAGCGGCGGCAACTCCTTCGCCAAGTCGTTCGGTGGGGCACTGTCCCGCGGCATGGGTACTGCTCTGCGCGGTATGGCGGGGCTGGCAGGCGTGGCTGTTGCCTCCAACCTTTCGGGGGCCACAGCGGCTGCGGCAGCAGCGGCTCCTGCGCTGGCGACGGTCGGTACCGCTGCCGCCGCGCTCAAAATCGGGTTGTCCGGTGTCGGGGAGGCGTTCAAGGCCGCCTTCGACCAGAAGACCATCGCCTCCGACGCGAAGGCCGCGGCGACCGCCACACGGCAGGTGGAGTCGGCGCAGCGGTCCCTCGCCGACGCGCAGCGGGCGCTGGCGGATGCCCGGGTGCAGGCGGCGGAGCGCATCCGCGACGCCCAGCAGCAGGTGCAGGACTCCGAACGGGATCTGTCCGACGCCCAGCGCGAGGCCCGCTCTGTACAGGGCGAACTAAACGACGCGCGCCGTGAGGCAGCCCGCGCGTTGGAGGACATGAACCAGCAGCTCGCCGAGAGCAGACTGGATGAGAAGGAAGCCGTCCTGCGCCTCAAGGAGGCCCAGGACGAACTGAAGGCTGCCGAGAAGAAGCCGGGCACGGACCCGGACGAACTGGCCCGCCTCAACATCGCCTACGAGCGCGCCAAGCTCAACCTCAGCGAGCAGCGCACCGAAACGACCCGCTTGGCCGCCGACACCAAGAAGGCCAACAAGGCCGGGGTCGAGGGCTCCGACCAGGTCGTTGCTGCCAAACAGCGCATCTCGGAGGCCACCCGCACGGTCGCCGACCGGGAGCGGGCCCTCGCAGCGGCGCAGGCCGGGGTAGATCGGGCGCGCGCGGACGGGCAGCGGCAGATCGCCGACGCCCAGCGCGGAGTCGCCGACGCGTCCAGAGCCGTGGCCGAGGCGCAGGCCGCCGCCGCCACGCAGACCTCTGCCCTCGGCGAGGCCATGGCCAACCTGGCGCCCAACGCCCGCTCGTTCGTGAGCGCGGTCAAGAGCCTGGCCCCGGCATGGGACGGGCTGCGCCTGAGCGTGCAGGACGCCCTGTTCGCAGGGCTGGACCGGCGCATGACGACGCTGGGCCGCACCACCATCCCGATCCTCAAGACCGGCCTCACCGGCGCGGCGACCCAGCTCAACCTGATGGCGAAGTCCGCTATGGGCGCCGTCACCCAGCTCGCCAAGACCGGGATGCTCACCGACATTCTCGCCGGGGCGAACCGCAACCTCGCCCTGCTCAAGAACATTCCGGGGCAGATGGTCATCGCGTTCGGCCAGCTGTCGGTGGCGGCACAGCCCGCGTTCGAGAAGCTCCTGGGGCAGGCGGCCGGGTTCGCCGACCGCATGTCGCAGGCCCTCACCCGCTCCTTCAAATCGGGCGGCCTGGAGCAGGCGATCGGGGTCGCGTTCGACATCCTGTCCCAGCTCGGCACGATTTTGGCTGATGCTTTCGCGGTCGTCTCCAATGTGATGAAGACCGCGGCCGGGGCAGGCGGGCAGGTCCTCGGCGTCATCGGGCAGATTGTTGCCGAGCTGCGGCGGATCTCGGAAATGCCCGAGGTACAGGCCGCCTTGAAGGCGGTGTTCAGCGCGGTGGCGCAGATCGCCGCCGCTATCGGCCCGGTGATTGGTGCGCTCGTCAAGGCGGTCATGCCGCTTCTCGCGGCGATCGCTCCCGTGATCGGGCAGCTTGCCGCGGCGCTCGGCCCGGTGCTGACCAAGCTGGCGACGGAGCTGGGTGCGGCGCTGATGCCGATCGTCACGGCGCTGCTGCCTGTCGTGTCGCTGCTGGGTGACGCGCTGGTGCAGATCGTGTCGGCGCTGATGCCGCTGTTGCGGCCCATCGGGCAGCTCGTCGGCACGCTGATTTCGGCGCTGATGCCGGCCCTCCGGCCCGTCATCAACATCGTCGTGCAGTTGGTGCGGGTCCTCGTCGGGCCGCTGACGACGATCGTGCGGGCGCTGGTGCCGTGGATCTCGATGCTCGGGAAAATGTTCGGGCAGGTCTTCGGCGCCCTGGCTCCGCTGTTCGCGCCGCTTGTCGCCGTCGTCGGGATGCTGGGCAGGGTTTTCGCTCAGGTCTTCGTGATCATTGTGCGGCAGGCCATGGCTGCCTTGGCGCCGCTCATGCCGGTGATCGTGCGCCTGGTCAACCTGCTCGTGCGGCTGGCCCTTCAGGTCCTCGTCGCGCTCATGCCGTCGTTTCGGCAGCTGATCGCGGCGTGGATGCAGTTGTTCGTCGCGATCGTGCCGCTGCTGCCCGCGCTGGTGAAACTCACCGCGATGTCCCTCCAGTTGGGTGTCACGGTCCTGTCGTGGCTGTTGCCGCCGCTGGTCAAGCTGGCGACGTTCTTCATGGCCGTGTTCGTGGGCGCCCTGTCGGCTGTGATCCGTGTGGTGGCCCGGCTGGTGTCCTGGGTCGTCAAGCGGCTAGGTCCCGCCTTCAGATGGCTGCTCGACAGCGTCGTGAAGCCGGTGGCGACCGGGATCCGGTCGAGTTTCTCCTGGCTGTGGAACACGATCCTCAAGCCGATTTTCAACGCTACGAAGGCCGGGCTGCGGGACGTCGGCGCGGTGTTCCGCTGGCTGCGGGACAAGGTCGTCAAGCCGGTCTTCAACGGCATCAGCTCCGCGATCCGCAGCGTGTGGAACAAGGGCATCAAGCCCGCGTTCAACGCGCTGAAGGCGGGCGTACACGCGGTCGCCACGGCCTTCTCGAAAGCCAAGGACGGTATAGGCAAAGCCTGGGCGAAGATCAAGGACCTGACGCGGAAGCCCATCAAGTGGGTCATCGACGTCGTCTACAACAAGGGCGTCCGCGGGCTGTGGAACACGGCCGCGAAGGTCCTGCCCATCAAGAAGCTGCCCGTCTTCAAGTTCGCCAAGGGCGGCGCGGTCAACGGGCCCGGCAGCGGCACGAGCGACTCCATCCCCGCGCGGCTCTCCCGCGGGGAGCACGTGTGGACGGCTCGCGAGGTGCAGGGCGCGGGCGGGCACCGGGCTGTCGAGGGGCTGCGCGCTGCTGCACGCGGGGGAGCGGCACCCAGCGGGCCGTCACCCGCAGCCGGCGGCGCGCCCGGCTTCGCACTGGGTGGCGCCGTCGACTGGTTCAAGGGCGCCGGGACCGCGCTCGCGGGCGGCGTGTACAAGGCCGCGTCGATGGCGGCCAAGCCCATCCGGAGCCTCATCAACCAGATCCCCGGCGGAACTAAGGGCTGGGGGTCACTGGCCAAGGCCGTGCCCACGGGCCTGCTGAACGAGGTCCTGTCCACCATCAAGGGGTCGGAGACTTCCCAGCTCGGCGGCGAGGGTGTCTCCCGCGCCCTGAAGTGGGCCCGCACGCAGGCCGGCAAGCCGTACCAGTGGGGCGGCGCCGGGAACCCCAGCTGGGACTGCTCCGGGTTCATGAGCGGGATTCAGAAGGTCATCCAGGGCAAGAACCCCAAGGGCCGCTTGTGGAGCACGTTCTCCTTCTCGGGGAGTCGTGCTCCGGCCGGGTGGAAGCGGCACAAGAAGAGCCCCTTCGAGATCGGCATCACCAACGCCGGTAAGGGCCACACGGCGGGCACTTTGGCGGGCGTCAACGTCGAATCCCGCGGCGGTGACGGCGTCGTCGTCGGGTCCCGCGCCCGTGGCGCCCACTCCCGCCTGTTCGGGTCGAACTGGTACGGCTTCGTGCCTGCGATCGGCGGAGGCGGGGGCGGCAGCGGAGCCAAGGGCACGGCTCGCCAGATGCTCGGCGAATTCGGCTGGTCGCAGAAGCAGTGGCCGCCGCTGGAGAAGCTGTGGCAGCACGAATCCGGGTGGAACTACAAGGCTAGAAACCCCAGCTCAGGCGCCTACGGCATCCCGCAATCGCTCCCGGCTTCGAAGATGCGGTCGGCGGGCGCGGACTGGCGCACCAACCCAGCCACACAGATCAAGTGGGGCATGCGGTACATCAAGAGCCGCTATGGCAGCCCGGCCTCGGCGTGGGCGCGCTGGAATGCCCGCTCGCCGCACTGGTACGACGCCGGCGGCTGGTTGCAGCCCGGGGCGACGATGGCCATGAACGGCACCGGCCAGCCGGAGGCCATCCTCACCGCCGCACAGTGGCGGGCCATCTCCACAGCGGCGGCAAGCCCGGCAACGGGCGGCGACCTGCATGTTCAGGTGTTCGTCGGAGATCGGGAGATCACGGATATCGCGCGGGCCGAGGTGCGGCGCGGCAACGGCGAACTGTTGACGGCGCTGGGCGCGCGGGCGGGGAGGTGACCGGTGCCGAAAGCGATTTGGTCGAACCTTCTCGGCCTGACGACGAGCACCATCGAGCCCAACGCGTCTGGGTGGGCGGCCAAGCTGAACTGTACGATCGCTGTCGGCTCGGGTGGTCGTGTCGGGCCGTCTGTCCTGGCCGTCAAATCGGTGGCGGCGGGGGAGATGCAGGCCCGCACGTTCTCCAGCGTGCCGGTGGCGGCGGGGGAGCTGTACTGGACGTTCGCCGACGCGTCCTCGTCTACCCAGCCGGAGCGGATTGGGATCCGCTGGCTGGACGTGGCTGGCGTGGAAATCTCGGTGACGTGGTCGCCTACGACGGCCGCCGCGTCGTCGAGTTGGCATCGGGTTTCGGTGGCGGGCTATGCCCCGGTCGGGACGGTGCGCGCCCAGGTCCTGCTCTCCTCGACGGTCGGCGCCGGGGCGGTGCTGCACTACTGGGAGAACATCTACCTCGGCCCGCCGCTCCGCTACACCGGCAACCTCCTCAGCTTCAACGCCGAGGCGGGGGGTGAGATAGACGCCTCGGGGTGGGCTGCGGAGGCGGGCTGTACCGTGTCGCGGATCGCCCCCGTGTCCGTGTGGGCCGCCGATTTCTATGGGGCGGGCGGCTGTCAGATCGCGCTGACCACGACCGGTGCAGGCAACGCCAGCGCCCTGTGTATCGAGCAGCCGCCCATCACCCCCGGCATGGAGTACGTGGCCCTCTCCTACCTAGGGCCGCCCACGAGTGGCAGCAGTGTGTGGATCGAGCTGCGGTTCTATGACGCGGTGGGCAGCCAGCTGTCCGCCCATCGGGCGACGCTGGCCCCGCCCGGCAGCGGCCTGTACCGCCAGCTGACATCCGGCGTGGCGCCCACGAACGCGGCCTCGGCGAGCGTGGCGGTGGGCATCACGGGCGCCAGCGCCGGTCAGGTCATGCGTATCGAGGGCGTGTTCGTCGGCCCGATCACCGCGTCCCGGTCGCCGTCTCTCCGCACCGGCAACGTCCTGCCGATGAAGGACTGGGACTTCGAGACGGGTGTGGGCTCGTGGACTGTGGCCTCCGGCGCCGCGACCATCGCCCGCTCCACACCGTGGGGCGCCCAGTCTCTGTACGACTACTACAGCCTGACCGTGTCCAGCAGCACCGCCACGACCAGCGTCATCCGCTCCGGCATCTACCCGATCGGCGACGGCGCAGGGCAGAACTGGCGCCACGAGACGTACACGAAAGTGACGGCGGGCGCCTGGACGATGACGCTCGCGATCCGCTGGCTGGACGACACCGACACGCTGATATCCACCTCTACCGGGGTCACCGACCCGGTGGATACGCCGGGCTGGTGGCAGCGCACCATGGACCGGACCGCACCCGCCGGCGCCGTGTCAGCGCAGCTTGAGGTGACCCTGGCCGCCACCTCGTCCAGTTCGGTCCTTCAGATTGATCGGCCGGCCCTGTGGCAGACGCTGCCCGAGGCGACCGTCGAAGCGGTCAACGAGTCGGCATCAACACAGCTCGTGGTGCGCGAGCTGGATCCCGGCACCCTACTGACGGTGTGGCGGGTGACACCGGACGGGTCCCGGACACTGGTGCGCGGCCCTGACGGACTGTACGACGGCACAACCGTGGTGGACACCGACAGCCTCATCGTCGAGGACTACGAGGCGCCCCTCGGTGTGCCGGTGTACTACCGGGTCGAGACCGTGTGGGACGACGGCACTGGGCGTTCCTACCGCACCACCGCGACGGTCACGATCGACCCCGGCGACCCGAACTACGCCTGGCTCACGGACCCGGCCCGGCCGGGGATCGGGCTGCGGGTGCTGGTCAAGACCGCTCCGGAGTGGCATCAGGCCATCGAGCAGCAGGTGTACCGGGTGCGGGGCCGTGCGGCTCCGATCGTCCTGTCGGATGTGCGGGGCTCCCGTGAGGGCGACCTCGTGTGCTGGACCGAGACCGACACCCAGCGCGACGCGTTGCAGTTCCTG
Organism: Streptomyces axinellae; assembly: GCF_039532135.1. Lineage (NCBI taxonomy): Bacteria > Bacillati > Actinomycetota > Actinomycetes > Kitasatosporales > Streptomycetaceae > Streptomyces > Streptomyces axinellae. Next base: position 124,143 of record NZ_BAAARJ010000018.1, on the reverse strand, counting down.
CTCTCCACGGGCAATCCGCTGCTGTGGCGGTGCGCTCCGGGCATGGGCGAGCCGGACGTGTACGTGACCGTGGGCGAGGTGCAGTACCCGCGCATCGTGCCCTACGCCCGCGAGCAGTGGCGCGAGTGGACCCTCCCGCTCACCGAGGTCGACATGCCGACCGGCGGTCAGGCCGGCTCGGCGACATGGACCGTGCACGACGTCGTCCTGGAGTACGCCACCGGGAATGACGTCCTCGACCGGTACTCGTCGGTGTTCGACCTGGCCATCGACAACAGGAGGCAGTGATGTACCCGCCTCCGTCCGACCAGTTCCTGGCGACGCTGGTGGAGTCACACACCCCGGTCACCGTGGTGCAGCTGCACCGTGCGGACGGCACCGTCGTCGAGCTGGAGCACACGGCCGGCTCGGTGACAGTGGACCGCTCCCAGGCCGTGCGCCGTACCGCATCGGTCACCGTGCCGGACACGTCGCTCATCCCCCGGACCCCCGACGAGCAGCTGGCCATCTACGGGGCACGCCTGCGAATCGAGCGGGGCATCCGGCACGGTGACGGACACGTCGAGATGGTGCCCGCCTTCTGGGGGCGGCTCGACTCGGCCGACGGCGACCCCGACTATGGGCCCGTCGAAATCAGAGCATCCGGCCTGGAGGCGGTCGTCGCTGACGACAAGTTTGTGACGGCCTACAGCACGCGGGGCGGCACCTCGGCGGTCACGGCGATCACCGGCCTCATCCAGGGCGCCATTCCCGGAGCCGTCGTCACCAACTACGCGACGGACCAGGTCATCGGGGTGCGTACTTGGGACGCGGAAGGGGACCGGTGGGCGGCGGCCGTGGAGTGCGCGACCGCGATCGGCGCCGAGCTGTACGCCGACGCCGACGGGCAATTCGTCATCGCCGAGCTGCCGGACATGCTGACCGCACCGATCTCCTGGACGGTCGATGCGGGCGAGCGGGGCGCGCTCGTTTCCGCCTCCCGCGGCTACTCGCGAGACGGCATGTACAACTACGTGCTGGCGAGCGGGGAAAACGCTGAGGAGGATTCGCCCCCTGTCAGTGCTTACGCCGCGGACGAGGACCCGACCTCGCCGACGTACATCTACGGCGCGTTCGGCCGGGTGCCCACCTTCTACAGCTCGGCGACGCTCACCACCACGAACTTGGCGCAAGCGGCGGCGAACAAACTGCTGAGGGACTCGCTCAAGCCCAACGCGACCGCCGACCTCTCGTCGGTGCCGAACCCGTGCCTGGAGCCCGGCGACATCCTCCGCGTCACCTACGGGAGTGGGGACCGCGACCTGCTCCAGGTGGAGAGCTTCTCTCTCGACCTGGTCGGCGGGGACTTTACCGTGCAATGCATCGGTGGACGGGAGGACTCGTGAGCGAAGCCAGCCCTCGTCAGGTCGCCGCCGCTATCCGCGGGGCCGCCGTGTCTGCGGGACAGACCGCCCCAAGCGTGCGGGGCGCCGACTGGCAGGTCGGCGTCGTCACCGCAGTCGGGGTGGGCACCGTCGACGTGGGCAATATCCGGGCCCGTCGGATCGACGATGCGTACCCCAACCCCGCGGTGGGGGACAAGGTCATGTTGTCGCAGAACTCGTCGGGGAACTGGGTTGCGCTCGGTGAGACCGCCTCCGCGATACGGGCTCTCGGCGCTCCACTCCCACCTCGGTACAAGGCCGCGGCCACAGACCGGGCGAGCACGACAACGCTGGCCGACGACCCCGACCTGACCATGCAGCTCGACGCTGGCTCGACGTACCTCATCGAGTTTCACCTGTTCGTCGGCGGTGCCACGACGGGGCTCGTCAAGACCGCGTGGACGGTGCCCGCGGACGCCACCGGGCTGAAGGGCGTGCAGGGACCCGCGTCCACGGTGGCGGGAGACTCCTCGCCCCAGTCGTCTGCCGACGGCATCACCATGCGGGCCGGTAGCCACGGCTTCGGCACTGCCGTCGTGTACGGCCGCCGCAACGTCTACACCAACCTCGTGTACGCCGTCGAGACCGGCACCGTCTCCACGGTCACCGGCGGCACATGCGCCCTCTCCTGGGCCCAGAACGCCAGCAATTCGACCCCGGCCCGTGTGGGCCTCGGCTCGTGGATGCGAGCCACCCGCATCATGTAGGAGGCCCCCTTGCCCGGCACAGACGACTACGGCCAGGACATCCCCTGGCTCGACAACAGCGACACCCCCGACCTGCGCGCTGGCACCAAGGGCCTCGCTGACGCACTCACGCCGAGGTCCGTCATGCGGTTCTCGACTGCCGCTGAACGTAACGCCACCATCACCAGCCCAGTGGCCGGGATGGTCGCATTCCTCGCTACCGACAAGCTGTTCACCGGTTACGACGGGGCGGCCTGGGTCGTCCTCGCCGCCGGCACCTCATCGTGGGCGACCATCAGCCTGGCGAGCGGGTTCAGTCACAACGGCAACGCGAACGGTACGCTCCAGTACCGGGTGGTGTCGCTCTTCGGAGAGCCGACCGTGATGCTGCGAGGCGGCATCGGCGTCACCTACTCGGGCAGCCCGTCGAGCATCCCCAACGGCGGCGTCATCACCGCCAGCGCCCTGCCCACCTCGGCGAGGCCGACGGACCTGCGCACCGTGACCGGAGCCTGCTCGACCACCAACTCGGATGTCCTCTCGGTGAAGATCGACGCGCAGCCGGGCGGCCACATCGAGATCGTCGGCACCACCACATCGACGGCGAACCCGAAGATTCAGCCGCCGTGGATCTCGTTCAACGGCTGTTACTACAGCCTCTGACCCGCACGCTTCCCGCTTTGCGCCCCGCTGTGTCGGGGCTTTTCTCATGTTCGGAGGCTCTATGACCATCAAGGGCATCGACGTCAGCTCGTACCAGCCGGCTGCGTACAGCACGCGCGGCCTGGATTTCGTCGTCATCAAGATCACCGAGGGCACGTCGTACACGAACCCCCGCTGGGTGGCGCAGCGCTCCACGGCTCGGAAGGCGGGGCTGGTCACCGGCTTCTACCACTTCGTGCGGCCCGGCAGTATGAAGGCGCAGGCCGACTACTTCCTCTCGAAGATCAACCTTGTGGCGGGGGACTTCCTCGTCCTCGACTGGGAAGACCCCGGCGTGTCCGGCGCCGACAAGGACGCGTGGATCAAGCACGTGCAGAGCAAGGCCAAGGGCCACAAGGTGCTGCTGTACTGCAACGTCGACTACTGGCTGAACAGGGATAAGACCTCGTTCGCCGGGGACGGGCTATGGATCGCCCAGTACAACGGTCGTCCCGGCAAACCGAGCATCCAGGCGCCGTGGCTCATCCACCAGTACACGTCCACCCCCGTCGACACGAACCTCGCCAAGTTCGCGTCCCGCGAGGCTATGCGGGACTGGGCCGGCGGAAGGGCGACGCCGAAGCCTTCCAAGCCGAAGTACGAGCCTTTCCCGGGCGCCGCGTTCTTCATGAAGGGCTCCAAGCCGGCCCTCGGCAAGAGCAGCAAGGTCTTCACCGCGATGGGTAAGCGGCTCGTCGCCGTCGGCTGCGGCCTGTACAAGGTCGGCCCCGGGTCCGAGCTGGGCGAGGCCGACGTCAAGTCCTACGAAGCCTGGCAGCGCAAGTGCGGCTACACCGGCAGCGACGCCAAATGGCCGCCCGGCAAGACCACATGGGACAAACTCCACGTCCCCAACACCTGAACCGGAACGCGATCACCCCATTTCTTCTCTCAGAAGGATTCTCCGCATGACCGACACCCCCAGCCTCCTCAAGACCGCCCGCACCTACGTCCTCGACCTCGCCGAACGGGTCCTTGCGACGTTCGTCGTCACCGCCGCCGGTGTCGCAGTAGCCGCCGGACCCGCCGACATGTTCTCCGCCTCCTTCTGGGAGACCGTCGGCGCCGCAGGGATAGCCGCCGCCGTGTCCCTCGTGAAGGGGCTCCTCGCCAAGGGCATCGGCAACCCCCAGTCCGCCTCCACGGCGCCGCGGGTTTAACCCCGAGGGGCCACCATGACCGATGAGCCGACCCTCGGGGAGATCGTCCGCCGGTTCGAGGATCGGCTCACTGACGTCCGCGACGACATCAAGCAACTGGGCGACCGCATCGACACCAAAGTGTCCCAAGAGGTCTACGACCTGCGGCATGAAGCCCTCTCGCATCGTGTGGCGACGCTGGAGACCCTGCGGGAGAAGGACGCCGAACGGATCGTCGCCACCCGCCGCTGGCTCGTCGGCGCCGTCATCGTGCCGCTCATCGGGATCCTCCTGCCCGTCGTGGTCCTGCTCGTACAAGGGGGCGGGTCATGACACGCACCCGCCTCCGGCAAGAAGAACGGCGCTGGCGGCGCGGCGACCTTCTGGCAGTCCTCTGCGCGGTCGCCCTCGGTGGCGCCTTCGCGTGGATCGTGCTGATGGTGCAGGGCCTCAACTCCGAGCTGCACGACTCCAACAAGGCGCGGGACGCGCTCGCCCGGCAAGTCCAGCACCTGGGAGGGAAACCCGTCGCCGGACCACCAGGAAGCCGAGGCGACCCCGGCGAAACGAAGACCGGGCCGCAGGGCCCCCGTGGGCCGGTCGGCGACAAGGGCACCCCGGGACCCACCGGGAAGGACGGCGCCCGCGGCCAGAGCGGGAAACCGGGGGCCACCGGCCGAGACGGCGCTGCGGGGAAGTCCGGCCCCAAGGGCGACACCGGGGCCGCCGGGAAGGACGGCGCCCAGGGCGACGCCGGACCACCCGGACCCAAGGGGGAGCTCGGCGAGTCCGGGCCCCGCGGCGAACAAGGCCCGCAGGGCGACCGCGGCCCAGCAGGACCGCCGCCCTCGTCGTGGACGTTCACGTACAGCGGCGTCACCTACACGTGCACGCCCAGCTCGGATGGGTCCACGGCCTACAGCTGCGCACCATCCGGTGGCGGGCCCGAACCCAGCGACACAAAACCCCAAGCCGCGCTCGACCCGAGCCGCCGCACCTACCCGTAGGAGGCCCTATGCCCGACCAGCCGCCGCGCCCCGTCACACCCCGCCCCGACCCTGCGGGCGCCGACCTCGGCTCACAGGTGGATATGGGCTGGGTGGAACCGCCGCCCGAGCCGTCCCCCGAGCCGCCACCACCGCCGAGTGCGAACCCATTCCTCGAACCGGCCGTCGAGGCACCCGCCCCCGAGCCGCCGGACGAGGCGGCATGACAACGCCCCGCTGCCTCCGGGCGGCGGGGCGCTTCGTCGCTCTCAGGCGGCGCGGTGCAGGAGCCGTCGCCATGTTGACGGCCAGGAGAGGTCTGGCACCCGTTCCTCTGGCCACGGCCCGTTCTCGTCGCCGTACCGCACGGTGGTGTCGAAGGGCAGGGGGGCGCGGAACCGCTCAAGGATGCGTCGATTGGCTCGGTTCTCCCGCCACCGGTCGGTCACTTGAAAGGTACGCCGGGTCGTGAGGCCATCTCCCGTGTCGCTGGAGATGGCCCATGCGTTTGTGCCGTCGAGTGGGACTCGGCCGGTCCGGCGGCACCAGTCCACGTAGTCGTCGCCGTCAGCTGCGAGCACCAGAAGCAAGTAGCGGTCTTCGCCCATAGACCCAGTGTGCCAACAAAACGCATCAACGAGCCCTGCCGCCGCCAGTCGAGACGGCATGACAACGCCCCCGCCGCCCATCACGGGCGGCGGGGGCATTTCGTCGTGTGTGGTCAGTGCGCTTGCATCAAGCGGAGGGCGATCGGGCGGGATACTGCCGGTGCTACCCGGCGAGCCAGTTCGTTGGAGCCATGGCCGGACTCGCGGGCAGTCATTAGCGCCTCTTCGAGCTGGTCGTCGGCGGAGCGGTCAAGGTACTTGGCGTACAGCTTGGCGTCCCTCGCAGCGTCCACGGCGTCGAGTTCGGCGGGCGTGTCCGTGTCCGGTTCGTCGGACCCCACGGTGGCGATCGGGTTGTCTTGCTCGTCGGGGTTGCCGGCGAAGCGGACGGCCACCCGGTAGTAGGGGTTGCCGTATTCGTCGGTGACCGTGAGGGAGCCCGCGTCGAGGTTGTTGGCCTGGTCGATGAGCCAGTTCTCCAGGACCTCGCGACCGTACTGAGTGGAGGTGCCGTTGTACTCCTCGACGTCCTCGCCCTCGATTTCGGTGTGCCAGATCGGGTCCTCGGCGTTGTCTGTGACCTCGATGGTGTGGTGGAAACGCATGGTGATCCTCCTGGGTTGGCTCCGTTTCGAGACCCCCACTCTAGTGGTCAACGCTTTGACTGGTCAAGGTATTGACCGATGGGGCTCGTCCTTCTCCAGGGAGGGGTATGCGCGTGCACCCGTCAGTGGGTGGTAGCGCATAACGTCTTGTGATGCGCGGCCACTTGGGGGCGGCCACCCCCGATAACATGCAATATCGCGGGCGTTATTTGGGGTGATTGTCCGACTCTCGCTGACGCTCCGAACCCTACGGGGTGACGTCGTCCAAGTGCGCCTTGAGGATCGCGACAGCGCTGTCTGGCCCGCCGACTCGCTGGATCAACTCGCCGAGGTCGACGGGGACGACGGCCGCCTCGCGGGTGCCACGACTGGTGAGGAAGTAGACGCGCCGGAGTAGCTGCACGGCATTGTGCAGCTTGGAGATGTTGGCGCGGGCGACCGCAATCGGCTGATCCTCAACGTTGGGGTCCATAGAGGCGAGATTACCATCCCGTCTTGATGTACATAAAGACGGCGTGTACATTCTGGTGAAGGAGACGCCCTCGACGCCTGAACGGAGACCTCAATGACCGCCGAGCGTCAGTACCCCATCAGCCCCGCTCCCGACGACGACCCGCGGTTCACCTTTGGCTTCGCGAAGGACGTGGCCGATGTCCTCGAATCCCACGGCTACCCGAAGATCACCGGCGGCTTGGATCTCGTCGACCTTCAACAGGCCCTCTTCCGGTTCCTGTACGGCCCGAGTGCCCCGCCTGCCGCGCGTTGACCTGTCGCCCGCGAGGGCCCTCGCTGCAGACATTCACCCACCAGCCCGTACCCCGACGTCAGGACTTGACATGACCGACCAGACCGCGCTTTCCCACGGAGGAACCCCATGACAGACACCACGCACGCCATCCGAATCATGCGATCGGAAGGCCGCATCCCCGTTCAGGCCACCGAGGCGAGTCCCGGCCTGTACGTCTACAAACTCCCTGACACCGTCAACCCGGGCGACCTGTACCGGTGGCGTATCGGACACCACACCGGCCTCGCCGTCGCTGTCGCCATGAGCGAGGAGAACGCCCTGGCTGGAGCCTCCGCGGTCGCGAATCTGACCGACTGGACTCAGGCCGCCGACGCCTCGGCATCCACGGCTGGGGCCGAGTTGGCGAAGCGGTTGCGGCGCAACGGCTGCTATCGGGCCGGCTACTGACCTCATCCGAACCGTGACCAGCAGCACGCCCCCGCAGAAGCAGACAGCGGGGGCGACATCCCAACTTTCACACGCCGAACCCGGAGTTGACCATGACTGAACCAGCCTCCGCCGCCCTCGACCTCCTGAAGCGCGCCGAAGCCCTGCTGTCCGCCCTGCACGGCAGCGTGGCTCGGCACGACAACCTCTCCGCGAACCTCGGCTGCGCGGGCTGCGAGTTGCGTGACCAGATTCAAGCTGCGCTGGCCGCCGCGCCTGCCGGGTCCGAGGACACGACCACCACCCGGGCCGCCACGCTGCTGGAGGCCGCCGACGAGCTCGGCCGCATGGACTACGACACGGACAGCAACGACTACGGCTACGACACGTACCGCGACGCCTGGAACGGCGGAGTCATGGACGGCGCCGAGCTCCTGCGCCGTCTGGCAGCCGAGGCCCCCGACGGGCAGGAGACCACGTGACCGACCTCGTCCCCCAGCAACGGGACGTCACCCCCGCCGTCTACGACGCTGCGACGCTCGCCGTCCTTGCCGCCATGGAAGAGGCTGCCGAGAAGCACCTCGACGCCATCCGCCCCCACATGCAGTATCGCGGGCCCCACTCCACCGGAGTGGGGCCCTTCGTCGTTGCGGAACGGCGTCTCCAACTTCCTCCGGATGACGGGCATTACCGTGGGTACCCACGTATAATTTCCCTTATACAAGCCAACCTGAGGGGGGTTCCGGTGACCATCCAGATCGACCAGATCTACCGCTCGTGTGACCCGCGGGACGACGACCGCCGTATCCGGGTCACCGACTACATGCCGGGCGACAGGCGTGCGCACATCGTGGACGCCGACACGGGACTGCGATGGAGGCAGATCCTGGTGAGCGACCTTCACTCGACCGACACCACGAAGACCGGGGCCAAGCGCCGGACCGGCTACGCCCTCGTCAGGCCGTGAGCGACGAATTCGAGGAGGTGGTTGACGCCGAGCTGGTAGACGACGGCCACCTCCCCGCCCCACGCCCCGACGAGACAGTCACCCACGGCCGGTGGACACCGGACTCCCGCGTCGTCGTCGACCAGCACACCATCCTCATCCCCGGCCAGGACCTCCCCACCGAAACCGACCAGCCGACGTACACCGAACGCGACCTGTACGTCAGCGAGTCCACGGCCAAGCGGCTCGCCGAGAAGTCCAAGCCGAAGAACACCGACAAGAACTACCGGTCTCAGCGCGGCATGTTCCAGCGCTGGTGCGCCGAGCATGGCCGCGTCCACCGACCCTGCACCACCGCCACATTCGTCGAGTACGTCGCCCACCTCATCGACACCGGCCGCTCCCCGAACGCCATCAGCGTCGCCATGTCCGCGATCCGCACCTGGATGCCCGACGACAAGAAGCCCGGCACCCAAGAAGCACGCGGCATGCTCAACGAGTACAAGAAGGAGTGGGGCCGCCGCGTCGGCGTGAAGAAAGCCCCCGCCATCACCGACGACATGCTGCGTGCCATGGTCGCCACCTGCGACCCTGTGCACCCCATCGGCGTGCGCGACCGCGCCGTCCTCCTCCTCGGCCGCGGCGCCCTCAACCGCCGCATCGAACTCGCCGACCTCACCATCGGCAACGTCACCGTCGAATCCGACGGCATCGCCCTCTGGTTCGCCGCCTCCAAGACCGACCAAGAAGCCAAGGGCGAGGAGACGTTCATCCCCGCCTGGGACGACGAGGACATCGACCCCGTACACGCGACGCGGGCCTGGCTCGGCGTCCTCCACCGTCTCGACGTCCACAACGGGGCGTTCTTCCGCGCCCTCACCCGCGAAGGCCGACTCCAAAACCGGGTGCGCGCGACCGACCGTGGCGACCACCTCACCGGCGACGCCATCAACAGCTGGGTACGAGGGCGTGCCCGTCAAGCCGGCCTGCCCGGCTGGGAGAAGATCACCGCCCACGGGCTGCGCCGAGGCGGAGCCCGCGCCATCTCCGACTCTGGAGGAGACCCCACCAAGCAAGGAAGATGGAAACCCGGCTCAGCTGTCGTGAAGCGGGAGTACCTCGACCGGGCCCAGAACCGCGGCGAGAATCCGTGGCTCAAGCTCGCACGGCCAACCAGCCCAGAAGAGGAGAAGTGACCGTGACGGCACAGCTACCTGACAGCCTCCAAGAGATCATCGACGTCGAGAGCGAGCGCGACAAGCTCCAGCAGGACGGCCCCATCCCGCACGCCATCGAATTCGCGGCGTCGAACCAGGCACTCGCCGAGTTCCGCGCCGACGGCTACCTGCACATCCCCACAGCCGGCCAGCGAATCCGGATCCACGGGGTGCCCGTCCTCGTAGAGGACGTCGAGGTCAGCTACGACTCGCTGGACGACGGCAGGCCCGCAGTCTGCGCAACAGTAACCGTGGCCCCCGCCGAGTAACCCGCACTGCGACGACCACCCCGCCTACAGCCTCGCCGTGAAACTCGCCGCCAGACTCAACACCGAAGAAGAGGAGAAGCGACCATGACCCGTGAGGAATACGAGGACAGGCGTCGGCGTCTGTCCTCCGACATGGAGGACGCCCGGCAGACCCTGAACCGGGCCCGCGCTCGCTACGACAAGCTGGCCGATGAGATGCGTACCCTGCGGATCGAATGGCAGGAGGCGCAGAAAGCCTGACCGCACTCGCTCAGCACGGTGCCCCCGGTATTCGACCTACCGGGGGCACCGTTGTGTGAGGCTACCCGCTGCCGGGTGTCCATTCATATGAGCCGCCGCCGCGCCAGTCGATGAGGTCCGCGTCGTCGAGACGGACGTCCGCCCGGTCGAGGCCGACGGTCTCCAGGAGGTCGAGGACGTCCATGGCGTTGTAGGCGACGCCTAGGATCCGGCCGCGGGCGACGACGCGCCGGCCGCCCTCAGCGTCGGGCGGGTGCACGACGACAGCAGCCATACGCCCACCGTGCGACACGGCGGGCGCGGGCGCATCTCGGGACTATCGTGCGAGGTCAGTGCGGTGCCCCTGGCCTGGGCGGGAGGCGTGAGCTGCCTGCACCTGATCAGCCGGGTAGAGGTTCTCCCCTCCGCGCCCCGGAGCGCCGTGTCCTTGATGGCGGCGGCCTGCCGCATCGCCTCCCGCAGCGGTCCCGCATCCTCGCCCTCGTAGGCGTACAGCTCGGCGTCCGCCCGGAAGACGGCGCGCTGGAGGCGGATCAGGTCAGCATGTCTCTCGGGATCAATCACAGATGCCATGCCCGCGAGCCTACGACCGGGCTCTGACAATCCCGGGTCACGCCGCCTCGACCATCTCCCGCGCGACCGCTGCCCGCCATGCGGCACGTAGCTGGTCCAGCTCGGCGAGAGCCTCCGGAGGCCATACGGTGCGGCCGGCTACGAACCGGCGGATCGCCTCGTTCGCGGCGACAGCCGACTGGCACCGCTCGCAACCCCCGGCCCCCGATGGCGTGGTCATGCCCGGAGTCTATTCGGGGCCACTGTCAGTCGAGCCGGGTTGCGGGGCCTGGATGTAGGTCCCCTTGCCAGGGAGGGTTATCACCATCCCACGGTCGCGAAGTTCCTCGACGACGCGGCGGGCGGTGCCATAGGCGATGCCGTACTCCTCGGCCAGGTCCCGCTCAGCGGGGAGACGCGCACCAGGCTGCAGCGTGCCGTCATCGATTCGACACGCAATGTCGTTGGCCACCTGGACGTACACGTAGACCGGCAGGCTGGGGTCAACCCGCCCACCAAGATCATCTCCCATGCTGTCACAAGGTAGAGCCCCTCTGAGCTGCGTAAACCTATGGGTAGCCCCTTGGAGCTGCATGGAGCTCTATAGAGCGCACCACTTGTGCGTGGTTCAGAACGCTCCGTGCGGGGAACCCCGTTGGTCTACCCCCACGTAATTGCAGATGTATGTGCAGACGTGGTGGGCGTGGCTTGCTACGCGCGGACTGCCCACCCGGCAATCGTGCCGGGTACCACTCGTGGTGGCCCCCCGAGATGGTCCCGGCACGGAGCGCCCCCACCGGCCATAGACCGGTGGGGGCGCGCCGCTGTGTCACCTGCCCTGAGCTGGGAGTCCCTCTAGATCATTTGGGAGATATTCGGGAGCCCCGACCTCGAAGGCAACGTGTAGCGAGAGTGTATGCAGACCGTAGGGAGTCAGGATGCGATGCGGAACGAAACCGACCACATGGCCCCATGAACTGCACAGATGCTGCCGCAAGGCAGGTCAAGAGCTGGATCCCGCGTTCGCGGAGAAGCTCCTCAACTTCATCATCGCCGAGGTCATCAGACACCACGAACAGATCGCACAGACGGGCTCTGCCGGCGGCGGAGAAGCGGACGAAACCTCCTGAGGCGTCGGCGGCGGACCTCCCCTGACGCATGGCGTTCCCTTGGGCGAGGCCACGCCCGGCCCGGCACCGGACCTGGCGGCAGCCCTCAGCGGCGCATGCTGATCAACTCGTACAGGTGGTGTTCGATGTTCGGGTTGGGCTCGCCGGAGGACGCCGCGAGCAGTCGGGGGCTCCATCCGTTTTCCTCGGCGGTGTGGACCAGCGCCGCGTGGTCCCCCATGTCCGAGAAGCCGAGGAACGCCCGGCCGCCGGGGGCGAGCCGGCCGCCTACCCCGCTGAGGTAGGCCCGCAGGCAGCGGTGCCCGACGTCGCAGATGGTGTGGGCCCCGGTGTCCAGCGCGGAGGGGTCGTCGGCCGGAACCGCGGCATACGGCAGGCTCCAGAAGACCGTATCGAAGCGCAGCTGTGGGGGAATGTCCGCGAAGCAGTCGCTGACCTGCGCGCTGACGGCTTCCGCCCCGTGGAGGCGGGCGTTGTGCAGGGTGTTGTCCACCGCCGCGGTGTCCAGATCGACGGCCAGTACCTTCCGGCACCCGGCCAGCGCCGCCTCCACGGCCATGACTCCGCTGCCGCAGCCGACATCCAGGAACGTGCCCCCTTCGCGCTGCGGCACCGCACGGCTGAAGAAGCCGGTGCTGTGGCTCTGCATCGGGGAGAACACCCCGGGAAACAGATCCCACTCCCGCCCCAGCAGACTGAAGCGCCGCCGGTAGGTGACATCTCCCCTCAACAGCGCGAGCCAACTGGCCCCACCGACAGTCGCCGCCGCCCCCGGATCTCCGTTCACCATCAAATCCACCCCTCACCGATGACCGCCAACATGCCGTCCAGCGCGACAAGTTGTGGTGGGGGTCTGCTCACACCCGCGACCGTGAACCCTCACACCGGCCCGAATCACCTGACAGCGGGGGCTTGCGAACACAGAACCGGCCGGACCGCCCCGCCGTCGCCCGGCCCCGCGAGCCGGGCCCGGCGACGAGCTTCCGGGGCCCGCCGCTACCGTCGCCCTCGTCCGGGTGCTGCTGCCCGTCGTCCTCGTCCGGGTGCTGCTACCCGTCGTCCTCGTCCGGGCGCCGTTACCTGTCGTCCTCGCCCAGGCGGTGCACCCGCACCAGATTGGTCGAGCCCGGGACGCCGGGCGGGGAGCCCGCCGTGATGATCACGAGGTCCCCGCGGTCGCACCGCCCCAGCTTCAGCAGCAGCTCATCGACCTGGTCCACCATCTCATCGGTGCTCTGCACCATCGGCCCGAGGAAAGCCTCCACGCCCCAGGTCAGATTGAGCTGCGAGCGGGTGGCCGGGTCGGGGGTGAAGGCCAGGACGGGGATGGGGGAGCGGTAGCGCGAGAGCCGCCGCACCGTGTCCCCGGACTGGGTGAAGGCGACGAGATACTTCGCGCCGAGGAAGTCCCCCATCTCCGCCGCCGCCCTCGCCACGGCCCCACCCTGGGTACGCGGCTTGCTGCTCTGCGTCAGCGGCGGCAGGCCCTTGGCGAGCATCTCCTCCTCGGCCGCCGAGACGATCCTGCTCATCGTCCGTACCGTCTCCGTGGGGTACTTGCCCACGCTGGTCTCACCCGAGAGCATCACCGCGTCCGTGCCGTCCATGACCGCGTTGGCCACATCCGAGGCTTCGGCGCGGGTGGGGCGCGAGGCGTCGATCATCGAATCCAGCATCTGCGTCGCCACGATCACCGGTTTGGCGTTACGCCTGCACAACTTGACGGCGCGCTTCTGCACCAGCGGCACCTGCTCCAGCGGCATCTCCACGCCGAGGTCGCCGCGCGCGACCATGATCCCGTCGAAGGCGTCCACGATGGACTCAAGGTTGTCCACCGCCTGCGGCTTCTCCACCTTGGCGATGACCGGCAGCCGCCGGCCCTCCTCCGCCATGATGCGGTGGACGTCCTTGACGTCGTGCCCGCTGCGCACGAACGACAGGGCGATGACGTCGGCACCGGTGCGCAGCGCCCAGCGCAGATCCTCCACGTCCTTCTCGGACAGGGCGGGCACCGAGACGGCCACGCCGGGCAGGTTGAGCCCCTTGTGGTCGGAGACCATGCCGCCCTCGATGACGATCGTGCGGACGAGCGCGCCCTCGACGCCGGTCACCTCCAGGGTGACCCGGCCGTCGTCCACCAGGATCCGCTCACCCTTGGTGACGTCCGCCGCCAGGCCCTCGTAGGTGGTGCCGCAGACCGAGCGGTCGCCCTCGCACTCCTCGACACTGATGGAGAACTCATCGCCCCGTTCAAGGAGTACAGGACCTTCCCGGAACCGGCCGAGACGGATCTTCGGGCCTTGAAGGTCCGCGAGCACACCGACACTGCGCTTCGTCTCCTCCGAGGCGGCGCGCACCCGGTGGTAGCGCTCCTCGTGTTCCGAGTGCGTGCCGTGACTCATGTTGAGCCGGGCGACGTCCATTCCCGCTTCCACAAGCACCTTGATCTGCTCGTACGAGTCGGTGGACGGGCCCAGAGTGCTGACGATCTTCGCTCGGCGCATGGTCCGAGCCTACGACTTACCCGTGCGTAGAGCGCCCTTGCCCGCCAATTGGCCAACCGCCTTTCAGCGAAAGGCCATTGGTCAACTAATAAAGTGCGCACTCATATGCTCTGATGAGCGTTCGGGGCATCTCCTCTACGGCGCCCCGAACGCCCCAGGCGCCCCGGATACTCCGCCCGCCGCCCGCTCAGTCGAGTACCGGACGACTCATCACGAAGCGGGCGTTCACATGCGCGCGCACCGTCTGCCGCTGCGGCTCCAGCGCGAGCGGCGTCACCTCCGGCGCACCGCCCCCGTAACCCGAGCGCATCATCCCGCCCGGCGCCGCCGGCATCGGCGGCGCCCCGCTGTTCTCCGCCCCCAGATCCGCCAGCTCCACCAGCGCGACCAGCGAGGCACCCAGCGCCCCGGCGTACTCCCGCGCCCGGGTCACCGCCTCCCGCACCGCCTGCTGCCGTGCCGTACGGTGCGCGGCCGAACCCGGCCGCAGCGCCCACGCCGGCCCCTCCACGGTCGTCAGCTCCAGATCCGCCAGCCGCGTCGTCAGCTCGCCCAGCACCGTGAAGTCCCGCACCACCGCCGTCAGCCGCACCCGCCCGTGATAGGCGTGCACCCGCTCCCTGCGGCCCTTGTCCGTCAGCTCCGGCTGCACACTGAACGTGCCGGTCTCCAGCTTCTCGACCGCCTCGCCGTAGCCCCTCACCAACTCCAGCGCCCGCGCGTTCCGCTGCGTCAGATCCTCCAGCGCGGTCCGGCGGTCCGTACCCCGCGCGCTGACCGTCACCCACACCCGCGCGATCTCCGGGTCGAACTCCAGCACCGCCTCACCCCGCACCGCCACCCGGGGCGCCTCCGGGGTCCCGTAGGGAACCGCGCCCCGCGCCGCGGCCCCCGACCCGACCCCCGGGGACCCTGCCCCCGCCTCGGAGTCGGGACCCGAATCGGAGTCGGGATCGGGACCGGAGGAGATGAACGGGGGCGGTGGCGGCGGTGGCGGTATCGTCATACGCCCACTGTCGCAGACCTCCCCGCCGCCCCCGCACCCGAACGGGCCTCCCGCAGCCCGAAGCTGGTGAACGCCGTACGCCTCGGCAGCGGATACACCTCCTCACCCCGCAGCGCGTTCAAAATCACCGCACTGCGATGCGCCGCCAGCCCCAGATCGGGAGCCCCCACCCCGTGCGTATGCCGCTCGGCGTTCTGCACGAACACCGAGCCCGTCACCGTGCTGTCCAGCACCAGCTTGAACTCCGCGTCCACACACAGCCGTTGAGAGGAGTCCCGGTGCAGATACGGCTCCAGCGCCGCCAGCATCCCGTCCGCCGGCCGCTCCCGGTAGCCGGTCGCCAGCACCACGGCATCCGTCACCAGCCGGTCGTGCTCCTCCTGATCGGCGTGCTCCAGGCGCAGCTCCAGCCGCGAGGTGCCCAGCCGCCCCGCCGTCCGCACCCGCACCCCGGGCATCAGCACCGCGTCCGGCCAGCCGCCGTCCAGCGTCCTGCGGTACAGCTCCTCGTGCACCGCCGCCAGCGTCTCGTGGTCCACCGCCTTGTGCAGCTGCCACTGCCGCGGCAACAGCCGGTCGCGCACCCGCTCCGGCAGTCCGTGGAAATAGCGCGTGTAATCCGGCGTGAAGTGCTCCAGGCCCAGCTTGCTGTACTCCATCGGCGCGAACGCGCCGCTGCGCGTCAGCCAGTGCAGCCCCTCGCTCCCGTGCGGACGCCGCCGCAACAGGTCCAAGAACACCTCGGCACCCGACTGCCCCGACCCCACCACCGTCACATGCCGCGCCTCCAACAGCCGCTCCCGGTGCGCCAGGTACTCCGCCGAGTGGATCACCGGCACCGACGGTGACTCCGCCAGCGGACGCAGCGGCTCGGGCACATGCGGCGCCGTACCGATGCCCAGCACCAGATTCCGCGCGTACGACCTTCCCAGCGCCTCCGCCTCGCCCCGCGCGTCGAGCTGTGTGAAGTCCACCTCGAACAGCCGCCGTTCGCCGTTCCAGCGCACCTCGTCCACCTGGTGCCCGAAATGCAGCCCCGCCAGCCCCTCGCTCACCCACCGGCAATACGCGTCGTACTCCGTACGCTCCATGTGGAACCGCTCCGCGAAATAGAACGGGAACAGCCGGTCGCGCTCCCGTAGGAACCGCAGGAACGACCACGGGTTGGCCGGGTCGGCCAGCGTCACCAGATCGGCCAGGAACGGCACTTGAAGCGTCGCGCCCTCGATCATCAGCCCCGGATGCCAGCGGAAGTCCGGCCGCTGCTCGTAGAAGGCGGCCCGCAGCCCTGGCACACCCTGCCCCAGCGCGGCGAGCGAGAGATTGAACGGGCCGATGCCCACCCCCGCCAGATCCAGCGGCTCCTCCTCGCCCCCGACCGGCCCGGACCCCGACAAGCCCCCGACCGGGCCCGGCCCCGACGACGGCGACCGCTCCGGCCCGCTCGCCGCGCCCCCGGCACCCGTGCTCGCCGCGCCCGCAGCCGACGAGTACGCCGCACCCGCCGGGTACGCCACGCCTCCATCCGCCGTGCTCGTCGCACTCCCGGCCGCCGCGCTCGCCACCGTCGCCGGACCGGCTGCCGCCGGACCCGCTGCGCCCGGTCCTGCCGCCGCGCCGGGCTCCTTGCCCGGATCCGCCGCCGCGCCGGGATCCGCGCCCGGATCCGCCGCCGCGTCGGGCTCCGTGCCCGGCCCCGCCGCCGCGCCTGGCTCCGCGCCCGGCCCCGCTGCCACCGCTTCCGTTTCCGTGTCCCTCACGCGCGTGTTCCCTCCACTACCGCTACCGCTTCCTCGGCTGCCGCGTCACCCGTGTCACCCGCGAACGCCCCACAGACCGCCGCCCCGTGCGCCGCCCCGCCGGCCACTTTCTCCGCCGCCGCACGCTCGGCCACCACCTCGTCCGCCACTTCCTCCACCAGCTTCAACAGCGCCGCCAGCTCCGCCTCCCGCACCCACGGGTTCAACAGCGTCGCCTTCAGCCACAGCCCGTCGCCCAGCGAAGCGCGCCCCAGCACCGCCAGCCCCCGCTCCAGCAGCCGCCGCCGCACCGCCGCCACCACCGCGTCCCCGGCGCGCGCGGGACGGAACAGCACCGTCGAGAGCATGGGCCGCGCGAACAGCTCGAACCGCCCGTGCGCCGCCACCAGATCCGCCATCCGGCCCGCCACCTCGCAGGTGCGCTCCACCAGCTCCCCCACCCCGGAACGGCCCAGCGCCCGCAGCGTCACCGCCACCTTCAGCACATCCGGGCGCCGCGTCGTCCGCAGCGAACGCCCCAGCAGATCCGGCAGACCCGCCTCGGTGTCGTCGTCCGCGTTGAGATAGTCCGCACGGTGATCCAGCGGACGCAGCGCCGCACCGTCCGGCACCACCAAGAACCCCGCCGCCACCGGCTGCCACCCCAGCTTGTGCAGGTCGAACGTCACACTGTGCGCCCGCTCCACCCCCGCCAGCCGGCCCCGCAACCGCTCACTGAACAGCAGCGGCCCCCCATAGGCCGCATCCACATGCCAGCGCGCACCATGCCGCGCCACCACCGCGCCGATCTCCGGCAGCGGATCCACATCACCCGCGTCCGTCGTGCCCGCCGTCGCCACCACCAGCGCGGGCGCCCCGGCCAGCCCCGCCAGCGCCTCCTCCAGCGCCACCGGATGCAGCACCCCCCGCGGCGCCGGCACCACCAGCGGCGGCTCCAGCCCCAGCAGCCACGCCGCACGGTGCACACTGTGATGCGCGTTGGCCCCGCACACCACCCGCACCGCGCGCCCCGCCCCGGCCTGCCGCGCACACTCCCTCGCCAGCAGCACCGCCAGCTGATTGGCTTCCGTACCGCCCGTCGTCACCAGCGCGTCCGGAACCGGACCCGCCCCGGCCCCCTCGGCGGACCTCGACGGCGGGACGGGACGCCGAGCCGGATACACCAGCCGCCCCAACTCCCCGCACACCAGGCCCTCCAGCTCCGAGGCGGCCGGTGCCTGGTCCCACGAGTCCATCGACGGGTTCAGCGCACTGGCGGCCACATCGGCGGCAGCCGCCACCGCCAGCGGCGGACAGTGCAGATGCGCGGCGCACAGCGGCTCAGCCGGATCCGCCGCACCCCGCGCCATCGCACCCACGAGAGCGTCCAGCGCCTCATGCGCCCCCGCCCCCCGCTCCGGCAGCACGGCCCCGACCGCGGTACGCACATCCGCGGCGACCGCCGCCGGACCGCCGGCGGGAAGCGGACCTCCACGCTCGGCGGCACCCGAGGCAAGCGCGTCCAGCACCGTTTCCAGCAGCGGACGCAAGGCAGCGGGACCCGCTGCCCCGCCCGCCGGCCAACCGGCATCCTCGGAATCATCGACGGCGAACGCAGACATGGGCGGGCTCTTTCATGCACGGCGACCGGAACGGCCGGAACGGTACGACCAGGAGTTGGACTGTCAGCCCGACGGAAGGGAACTGCCAGTACGGCCACGGGTAGTTAGGTGGCCCTAACCTATTCGCCGGTCGCGCGCCCCCGGACGAACTCCGGGCTTGTTCGCCCGAAGGTGGTACTCCGGTACGGGCGCTCCCCGCCCGATCTGATAAGGAAGCCGCATCCGCCGACGAGAGAGCCGCGCCTGACGACGCGGCACGCGCCTGACCACGCGACAAGAGCCCGGCCCCGCAAAGGAACAGCGCCGCGCGTCACCCCCGACACCTTCCCGCACCCGCGCCCCGCGAGACGGCCCCCACCCGCCTCACCCGCGATGGCGCCCCCGCACCCGCCTCACTCGCGACGGCCCGCGCCCCGCCTCACTCCCCGGCCGCCTCCCGCACCCGCAGCGCCCGCCGCAGATCATCCAGATGGTCCGCCACCCGACGCCGCAGCGCCGGCTCCGGACTCCGCGAGGCCAAGAACGCCTCACCCCGCGCCAGCGTCCCCCCGTCCACCGACGTCACAGGGAACGCGTAACGCCCCGCCAACTCGGCCAGCGAAGCACCACGGCGCGCCGCCACCCGCACCGCGTCCTCGAAGAAGCGCGCCGGATAATCCTCCAGCAGCGCCGTCTGCTCCGGCTGCCAGAACCCCCGCGCCGTCGCCGTGAACAGGTAGTTCGACAGCGCGTCCCCCGGACCGAACATCGCCTCCCACGCCGCCGCCTTGCCCGATGCGCTCGGCAACGCCGCAAGACAGCGCGCCGCACTCTGCTCACCCGTCGCACTCCGGTCCGCGGCCCGCGCCTCCTCGATGTCCTCAGCGCCCACAGCGCCCAGCACCGACAACCGCGACAACAGCCGCCACCCCAACTCCGCGTCCAGCACAGGCCCACCCGGCACCTCACCCGCCGCACGCCACGCCGCCAGCTCCCCGGCCTCCGTCGCGGAGTCGATGAAATACCGCACCGCCGTCAACCGCAGCCCCGCACCCGCCCCCTCGCCCACATCCGCACCCGCACCCGAACCCGAATTCACACCCGCGCCGCCACCCGAGCCCGTACGCTCCAGCACCTCACCGCACAACCTCGAGATCAGCCCCAACGCCGCCACCCGCGCCTCCGGCCCCAGAAAACGGTCGGCCACCTGCGCCCGCGCGAACGCCAGCACCCCCGCCACCACCGCGCCGTCCGACTCCGACGGCAGATGCTCCCGCGCCACCCGCACAAACTCCAGGGGCGGCAACTCACCGTCCCGCACCATGTCCCGCGCCGCGTTCCACACCACCGAACGCGACAACTGCCCCGGCAGCCCCGACAGCCCCGGCAGCGAAGCAGTCAGCGTCTCCCACGACACCCGGTCCAGCCGGACCTTCGCATACGTCAGATCCAAGTCATTGACCAGCACCAGATCCGGCCGCGGCCCCGCCAACGTCACCAGCGTCCGGCCACCCCCGGCCGGCACATCCCGCTCCACCCGCTCCCGCAGCACCAGCCGCCGCTCATCCGCCGGTGCCTTGTCATACAGCCCCAACGCCAGCCGGTGCGGCCTGCTGCCCCGATGCTCCAGATCCACATACCACTGTCGCTCCGCCGACTCGCCCACCCGCGAAACCAGCGTGTCCACACCCGTCGTCCGCAGCCAGCTCTCCGCCCACGCCCGCACATCCCGTTCCGAGGCCCGCGCCAGCGAATCCAGGAAATCGGCCAGCGTCGCATTGCCGAAACGGTGCCGCGCGAAATGCTCGTTGATCCCCGCCAGGAAACTCTTCTCACCCAGCCACACCACCAACTGACGCAGCGCAGAAGCCCCCTTGGCATAGGAGATCCCGTCGAAATTCTGCCGCGCCGCCGCCGTATCCGGCACATCATCCGGAACTGGTGCCACCGGATGCGTCGAGGACCGCTCGTCCGCCTCATATCCCCAGCTCTTGTACGCCAACGCGAACTCCGTCCACGCATCCGTGAACCGCGTCGCCTCGCTCAGCACCTGAAAGCCCATGTACTCGGCGAACGACTCGTTCAGCCAGATGTCGTCCCACCAGCGCAGCGTCACCAGATCGCCGAACCACATATGCGCCATCTCATGAGCGATCACCATGCCCCGGGCCTGCCGCTCGGTATCCGTGACCGCCGAACGGTGAATGAACTCGTCCCGGAACATCACCAGCCCCGGATTCTCCATCGCGCCCACATTGAACTCCGGAACGAACGCCTGGTCGTAGGAGTCGAACGGATACGGCTCGTCGAAAATCTCGTGATACCGGTCGAAACACCGGCGCGTGACATCCAGCAACTCCGCCGAATCCGCCTCCAGATACGCACCCAGCGACCTGCGCACATGCAGCCCGAACGGCAACCCCGCGTGCTCCGTGCGCACCGAATGGAACGGCCCCGCCGCCACCGCCATCAGATACGTACTGATCGGCGGAGTCGCCGCGCACTCCCAACGCCCGCCGTCCGCCCGCCGCGACACCCCGTTCCCCAGCACCGTCCACTCCTCCGGCGCGGTCACCGCCACCCGGAACTCCGCCTTCAGATCCGGCTGGTCGAAACACGCGAACACCAGCGGCGCATCCGACATACAGCACATCGTGTAGACGTAGGTGCGGCCATCCTCCGGATCCGTGAACCGGTGCATGCCCTCGCCCACCCGCGAGTACGCCATCTCCGCCACGACACGCAGCTCGTGCTCCCCCTCCGCGAGCCCCCGCAACGGCAGCCGCCCCCCGCGCAACCCCCCGGGATCCACCGCCACCCCGTCGAGCTCGGCCGCCACCAGCGTCACCGGCCGCACCTCGACGAACGCCTCCGCCCCCGCCTCGCGCACAGCGAACCGCACCACGGTCGTGGACCCGAAGACGTCCTCCCCGCGCGTCAGATCAAGATCAACCGCGTACTGCTGCACCTGGAGAACCTGAGCTCGGCTCTGCGCTTCCTCGCGCGTCAACACGGACATGCGGGCCATGGTGCCGCACCAGCACATGAACGCGTCAGCTCTTGGGGCCGATGTGCCGGTCCATGAGCGCGACGGAGTGTTTGCGGGCTACGGAGATGGCGTAGGCGCCCTTGCGGTTCTGGCTACTGGTCCATCCGACGCCGAGGGTGTCGAGTGTGTCGCAGTAGAGCCGGGCGATGTCGTGGGATTTGTTGGCGAAGAAGTACCGCGGGTACTCGTAGCGCTTCCGGACCCCGCCAACCGACTTCGTGGTCCAGTTGATGATCCGGCAGCCGTCGGAGTGGACGAGCCCTCGGACCAGCTCCCATGGATGGGCGTCCACGAGTTCCCGCTGCCACGGCTCCAGCGCAATCCGGCGCTGGTACTTCTTGCCGGGGCCGTGCTGGGGGAAGAGGCAGGGCCAATGGCTGGAGTACGCGGTGACGGCCACGCAGCCCGGAGCCTGGACACGGTTGACGCTGTTGCCCGGGCGTACGGCGCGGATCGCGCGCTCACACTCGTCGATGAGCCCTGGCCAAGCGTTCGCGCAGGAGATGCGGAGGGTATAGGTGCGGGCCAGACGGCTGACGCAGCCGTCTCCCAGATAGAGGCCCAGCAGGTAGCTGTAGGTGGCGGGCTCTTCCGGCGGTCGGGGAGAGGGCGAGCAACGGGGGCATGCGCTCTTCCGCGCGAGCGGGTGCAGCCGTTGTTGCCAGGAGCGAAGCGCCCAGCGGGAGATGCCTGTCTCTTTGCTCACGGAGTTGATGCTGCGCCCCTGGGCGATCAGGGCGAGGACGCGCTTGCGGGTAGCGATCTCGTACATGGGCACAGGATTCGATGACCCGTGCGGATCACTAGAGGTATCAGGGGTCATTCGTCCGATACGGCGAAGCTAGCGCGTATCGGTTGCGACCTTGGAAACGAAGGTAAAGTGCCCCGGGTCGGATTCGAACCGACACTATATACTGTTTGAGAGTATCGCCTCTGCCGTTGGGCTACCGGGGCTTCCTTCGGAGCGAAGGTGTACGGCCACCCGCTGCGCCAACACTCTACAGGACCTGGGTAGGCTCGTACCTCCCACCTTTGCGGAAACGAGGAGCCCAGTGAGCGCCGCGGACGTCCCCGAGTCTGAGAGTGCAGAGAGCGCCGAGCCCATCGAGGCGGGCGCTGAGACGAGTGGTGGTGAGCACGTGCCTCCGGCCACGACGCGGGTTGTGATCGCGGAGGACGAGGCGCTGATCCGCATGGATCTCAAGGAGATGCTGGAGGAGGAGGGCTATACCGTCGTCGGCGAGGCCGGGGACGGGCAGGCTGCCGTCGAGCTGGCCCGGGAGCACCGTCCTGACCTGTGCATTCTCGATGTGAAGATGCCGGTCCTCGATGGCATCTCGGCGGCGGAGAAGATCGCCGAGGAGAGCATCGCGCCGGTGCTGATGCTGACCGCGTTCTCCCAGCGCGAGCTGGTGGAGCGGGCCCGGGACGCCGGTGCGATGGCGTATCTGGTGAAGCCGTTCAGCAAGAGCGATGTGGTGCCGGCGATCGAGATGGCGGTGTCGCGGTTCACGGAGCTGAAGGCGCTGGAGTCGGAGGTCGCGGATCTCTCCCAGCGGCTGGAGACGCGCAAGCTGGTGGACCGGGCCAAGAGCGTGCTCCAGACCCAGTACGGGCTGACGGAGCCGGCGGCGTTCCGCTGGATCCAGAAGACGTCGATGGACCGGCGGCTTTCGATGCAGCAGGTCGCCGAGGCGGTTATCGCCGATGGCGAGGAGCGCAAGAAGTCCAAGGAGAAGTAGTCCGGGCAGTCCGGGCAGTCCGGGTGGTCCCAGTGGCCTGAGTGGTCCCGATGGTCCGAGGAGGGCGACTGGGGCAAGTGGGGCGAAGAGTTCGGGCGGGGCGGGTGCCGGGCCCGTGAGGGCCGCGGGCCCCGTTACGGGGTGGCGTGCACGGCGCGGGCGGGCCCACGGGTGCCCGTCCGCGCCGTGCGCTGTCTCAGTTCCCCATGCCGGCTCAGTCCTCCCCGAGGTATGCCTTGCGTACCGACTCGTCGTGCAGGAGTTCTTCGCCGGTACCCGAGAGGGAGATGGTGCCGATCTCCATCACGTGGCCGTGGTCGGCCAGCGCGAGTGCGGCCTGGGCGTTCTGTTCGACGAGCAGGATGGTGGTGCCTTGTGCCTTCAGCTCGCTGATCGTTGACATGATCTTCTGCATCATGATCGGCGAGAGCCCCATGGAGGGTTCGTCGAGCATGAGGAGTTTGGGCTGGGACATCAGGGCGCGGCCCATGGCGAGCATCTGCTGTTCGCCGCCGGAGAGGGTGCCGGCGGCTTGTTTGCGGCGTTCGCCGAGGATGGGGAAGCGTTCGTAGGCGCTGTGGATGTCCCGGGTGACGCCGTCGCTGTCTTTGCGGAGGAACGCTCCGAGCTGGAGGTTTTCCTCGATGCTGAGCCGGGGGAAGATGCGGCGGCCTTCGGGGGAGTGGGCCAGGCCCATGGAGACGATCTTGTGGGCGCCGACTCCGTTGAGTGGCTGTCCGTCGAAGGTGATCTTTCCGGTGAGTGGTTTGAGCAGGCCGGAGAGGGTGCGCAGGGTGGTGGTCTTGCCTGCGCCGTTGGTGCCGATGAGGGTGACGACTTCGCCGGCTTCGACGGAGAAGGTGATGCCTTTGACGGCTTCGATCTTGCCGTAGGCGACGCGGAGGTCCTCGACTTCGAGCAGGGCCATCAGTCCTCGTCCCCTTCGCGCGGGTGCGTCTCGTCGTGGACCTGTGTTTCGTCGTGGACGTGTGCTTCGGCGGCCCGGACTTCTGCCGCCTCGGCTTCGCCGGGTTCGCCTTCGAAGGGTGTGCCGAGGTAGGCGGCGATGACGCGTTCGTCGTTCTGTACGGTCTCGGGCGTGCCCTCGATGAGTTTTTCTCCTTGGACGAGGACGGCGACGCGGTCGCAGAGGTTGAAGATGAAGCGCATGTCGTGCTCGATGACGAGTACGGCGGTGCCTTGTTGGCGGATGGCCAGGACGAGTTCGCGGGTGGCGGTGGTCTCGCCCGCGGTCATGCCGGCGGTGGGTTCGTCGAGGAGGAGGAGTCCGGGTTCGCTGGCGAGGGCGCGGGCGATTTCCAGCTTGCGCTGTTCGCCGTAGGGGAGGTTGCGTGCGAGGTGTTCGCGTTTGTCCTGGAGTCCGGTGAAGCGGAGCAGGTCCATGGCGCGGTCTTCGGATTCGCGTTCGGCGCGGCGGAAGCGGGGGCCGCGCAGGAGTGCGGAGAAGAGGCCCTCGCTGGTGCGGGTGTGGCGGCCGACGAGGACGTTTTCCAGGACGGTCATGTTGGCGAAGAGCCGGATGTTCTGGAAGGTGCGGGCGATGCCGGCCTGGGTGACGAGGTGGGAGCGGTGGGGCAGGACGGTGCCCCGGTAGCGGACGACGCCTTCGGTGGGGGTGTAGAGGCCGGTGAGGCAGTTGAAGAAGGTGGTTTTGCCGGCGCCGTTGGGGCCGATGAGGCCGAGGATTTCGCCGGCTCGTACGTGCAGGCCGACGTCGCGGACGGCGGTGAGACCGCCGAAGCGCATGGTGACTCCCGAGGCGTCGAGCACGGTGTCGCGGCCGGCGCCGGGTGCGGTGGTGTCCGCGGGTGTGGTGGTGGTCGTCATCTCTTCTCATGCCTCCGTCTTGCTGAGGCCGGGGGTCGCTGCCGTGGGGACGTCGAGTTGGCCCGTTTCGTGGAATTCCAGCTGTTTGCGGCGGTCGGCGACGAGTCCTTCGGGCCGGAAGCGCATCAGGAGGATGAGCGCGATGCCGAAGAGCAGCAGCTGGTAGTCGGCCATGAACTGGAGCTTGGCCGGGATGAGGTAGAGCAGGGCCGCGCCGATGAGGGGGCCGGTGACGGTGCCCATGCCGCCGAGGATGACGGCGATGAGGAGGAAGGCGGAGTTGGGCGGCGCGGTGTGGACGAACTTGTAGGACTCGGGTGTGACGGAGAACTCGACGTGGGCGAGGACGGTTCCGGCCATGCCGGCCAGGGTGGCGCCGAGGGCGAAGGCCATCAGTTTGAGCCGGAAGGCGTTGACGCCCATGGCGCGGGCGGCGGTCTCGTCCTCGCGGATGGCGATCCAGGCGCGTCCGATGCGGGAGTTGTCGGAGCGGCGGAAGATGGTGACGACGATGGCGGTGAACAGCAGCATCAGCAGGTAGTAGTTGGCGAATCTGCCGAGTTCGAAGCCGAGGATGGTGTGTTCTTCGCCGAGGTTGAAGCCGAAGAGTTCGAGGTCGGGGATGTTGGGGATGCCGTTGGGTCCATTGGTGACGTTGGGGCCCGAGTCGCCGTCGAGGTTCTGTACGGAGATGCGGAAGATCTCCCCGAAGCCGAGCGTGACGATGGCGAGGTAGTCGCCGTGCAGCCGCAGTGAGGGGAAGCCGATGATCAGGCCGAAGACGAGGGCGACGGCCGCGCCGATCAGGACGGCCGCCCAGAAGGGCACATGGAAGCCCAGCGGTGAGGTGTCGGCGCCGGAGAGCAGGGCCGCGGTGTAGGCGCCGACGCCGAGGAAGGCGACGTAGCCGAGGTCGAGGATGCCGGCGAGGCCGACGACCATGTTGAGGCCGAGCGCGACGGTGGCGAAGATCAGCACGCTGACCGCGATGTTGGTGTATGCCTCGTTGCTCTGGGTGAGGGGGAAGAGCAGCGCGGCGACGAAGGCGGCGGCCAGGGTGACGTTGCGGTGCTTGGCGGCGATGGCCGACAGGCGGCGGGTCAGCCCGGCCCTGCCCAGGGCGGGTGCGGCGAAGGCGACCAGGACGAGGAAGCCGATGAAGGGCGGCCCGTCCTCGGCTTCGATGCCGTAGGCGAAGACGTAGAGGCCCAGTGCGCAGGACGCGCAGATGATCAGGATCTCGGCCCAGCCGGGGACGGGTGTGGGGGCTCCGGGTGAGGGCGCTTTGAGGGCGTGGACGAGTCGGCGCCACGGGTTGCCGCCCTGCCCGGTGGGGGAGGGTTCGGGCGGCAGGTCGGCGGGGAGCGCGAGTGCTCCGACGAGGGCGATGAGGGTGCCGGCGATGCCGGTCCACATGCCGGGTTCGAAGTTGGCGAGGCCGCCGAGTTCGACGGCGATGGCGCCTGCCGTGTACCAGGTGGCGGCCAGGTTGGCGAGCGTCATCAGCAGCAGGGCGCTGTGCTTGCCGCCGGGGGTGAGCCAGCGCAGTCCGCGTACCTGGGCGCCGGCCAGCAGGAGGGCGGCGGTGAGGATCGAGGCGGCGAGAGTGAGGAGCTGGAGTCCGGCGGGGTAGAAGGCGACGGTGAGGTCGCCGGGGAATTCGGCGGTCCAGGTCCAGGCGAGCATGGTGCTGGCGAGGGAGATGATCGCGCCGGCGCCGACGAGGATCCGGCCGAGCTTGCGGCTGGTGTACGGGTCGGGGCTGAGGGGGAGGGGCGCAGGGCCCGCGGTGGTGGTGTGGGGGGCGGGGGTGGCTGCTTCGGTGGTGTGGTGGTCGGTCATGGGTATCACGCCCGATCCGCGAGGCGTTCGCCGAGAAGCCCCTGGGGTCGTAGCAGCAGGACCAGGATGAGCAGGATGAAGGCCCATACGTCCTTCCAGGATCCGCCGCCGAACTGTTCCATGCCGGGGATGTCTCCGATGTAGGCGGTGGCCATGGCTTCGGCGACGCCGAGGACGAGTCCGCCGACCATGGCGCCGTAGATGTTGCCGATGCCGCCGAGGACGGCGGCGGTGAAGGCTTTGAGCCCTGCGATGAAGCCCATGCGGAAGCTGACTTCGCCGGTTTTGAAGCCCTGCGCGATGGCGGCGACGGCGGCGAAGGCGGCGCCGATGGCGAAGGCCATGACGATGATGCGGTCGGTGTTGATGCCCATGAGCTTGGCGGTGTCGGGGTCCTGCGAGGTGGCCTGCATGGCGCGCCCGGTGCGGGTCTTGGCGACGAAGACGCCGAGCGCGATCATGCACACGGGTGCCGAGATGTAGATGAACAGGTCCTCGCGGGAGAGGGTGACGAAGCCGAGGTCGAAGTCCCCGCCGGTGAACTGCGGGAAGGGGCGGGCCTTTTTGGCGTCGGGGTAGAAGGACCAGACGGCTTGCTGGAGTGCGAGGGACAGGCCGATCGCGGTGATCAGCGGGGAGAGCCGTGGTCCGCCGCGCAGCGGCCGGTAGGCGAAGCGTTCGGCGCCGACGCCGACGAGCGTGGCGCACACGACGCCGAGCAGGATCATGAGGGGCAGGGCGATGGCGAGTCCTGTGCCGTCGGGCAGCCACAGGTAGGCGGTCAGCGCGCCGAAGCCGCCGATCATGAATATCTCGCCGTGGGCGAAGTTGATGAGCTGGACGATGCCGTAGACCATCGTGTACCCGATCGCGATGAGACCGTACAACGCGCCGAGTGCGAGGCCGTTCGCCAGCTGATCCGGCAGATCTTGCACCGGGTGTCCTCCGGGTGTGTCGGATACGGCTGCGCGGGGGCGCCGTGGCGCCCCCGCGCAGCAGTGAGGTTCGGTTGGGGCGGGGCGGGTGGGGGGGAGGAGTGAGAAGCCGGAACGGGTGGGGGGAGCGGGCGGGAGGAGGCTCAGCTTCCCTGGAAGGTGCCGGTCTGTACGGGCACGTGCTTGCCGCCCTTGACCTCGTAGACGGAGAGCTGCTTGTTGGTGGTGTCGCCGTATTTGTCGAACGCGACGTCGCCGGTCACGCCGCTGAACCTGACGTCCTGCATGGCTTCGGTGATCTGCTTGCGGGCGTCGTCGCGGTCGTCGGGGAGCTTGCCGTCGTTCTTGTCCACGACGGCCTTGACGGCCTGGATGATGGCCCAGGCGCTGTCGTAGGAGTAGCCGCCGTATGCCTCGTAGGGCAGCTTGTAGCCGGCTGCCTTGTAGTTCTTCATGAACTGCTTGGCGGTGTCGAGGGTCTCCAGGGGCGCGCCGACGGAGGTGGCCATGTCGCCTTCGGACTTCTTCTTGTGCAGCTTGATGTATTCCTGGCTGTAGAGCGCGTCGCCGCCGACGGCGGGCATGTTGCCGCCCGCCTTCTTGATCTGTGCGGAGAGCGGGGCGGCGGTGGGGTATTCGCTGCCGATGTAGACGAAGTCGGCCTTGGACTTGGCGACTTTGGTGGCGACGGCGGAGAAGTCGCGGTCCTCGGGGTTGATGTGGTCGGTGCCGACGACCTTGCCGCCGAGCTTCTTGAACTCGTCGCCGAAGGTTCCGGCCAGGCCCGCGCCGTAGGTCTTCTTGTCGTCGATGATGTACGCGTTCTTGAACTTCTTCTTGTTGTACAGGTATTGGGCGGCGTACGGGCCCTGGACGGCGTCGGTGGTGGCGGTGCGGAAGTAGGTCTTGAACAGGCGCTTCTTGCTTCCGGACTGCCAGTCGGGGCCTTGCGTCAGCTGGGGCGCGGTGTTGGCGGGGGAGACCTGGACCAGGTCGGCGTTGCCGAAGACCTTCTGCATGGACTGGCCCACGTGCGAGTTGAGGGGGCCGACCACGCCGACGACGTCCTGGTTGCCGACGAGCTTGGTGGCGTTCTGCTGGCCGGTACCGGCCTGGCCCTGGTCGTCGAGGGCTTCCAGTTTGAAGGTGACGCCCTTGACTTCCTTGTTCTTGTTGGCGGTCTTGACGGCGAGGTCCGTGGAGTTCTTGATGCCCTGGCCGAGCGCGGACAGATCACCCGTCAGCGGGGCGTCGAGCCCGATGACGACAGTGGCCTCCGCACCGCTGTCGCCACTGCTGCCCTTGTCGTCGCGTGAGCCGCACGCGGACAGGGTGAGAGCTCCCACCGTGACGGTGGTGGTGAGTATGAGCAAGGAACGGTGACGCACGATCAGTCCTTTCCCCAGAGCGCGGCCCTCGTGGTGAGTGGCCGTCTCGCGCGCCGGGCCGTACGGAGGTACAGATCGGTGCTTGTCGTACACGCCCGGCGGCGCGGTGACTGGCGGTGACTCTATGGGGATGGGGTGAAGACGGGCAGAGGTGCGGGAGAGGATGTGACTCTCTTGTTATCACCGTCATACAGCCGACAGTCACGATCCACGGCTCCCCCCAACTTCCGCTCTGTTACGGGGATGTGGCGGACACGTTTCGCGTGGCGAAGCCGCAGTTGATTCAGGGGACGCGCACGGGGCCCCGCGGAGAGGGTCCGCATACCGTACGGAAGGCGCGGCTCAGTGATCGCGCATAGTGATCACCGGGGAGGCAGCGGAGATCTTGCGCGGTGCGCAGGTTACGCAGGGTCACCAGAAGTCGGAGCAGCCGCGCCCCCCCATCGGCGCGCCCCGCCCGGACCACACCCGGGCACGGAGCCACACCCCTCGAGCCGCCCCGGTCACCACCTCGCCCGCTTACGCGTCACGAGCCCCCCGCCGCGCGCGACTACGACGGCGCGCACTCCTTCTCACCTCGACGGCGCGTGATCACGACGGCGCATGCCCCTTCTCGCCGCGACGGCGCGCGGCCACGACGGCGAGGGCCCGGCGGAATCCGGGACGACCCCGGCCCCCACGCTCGCGAGAAACCGGCGGCGGGCGGTACGTCCGCGAGAGCGGGCCAGGCGCTCGTACCGCCGCGACGGCGCGCGGCCACGACGGTGAGGGCCCGGCGGAATCCGGGACGACCCCGGCCTCCACGTTCGCGGGAAAATCAGCCGGATTGCCGACTACGCATCGCGCAGGAGGCAGGTGAGCCGGGCCGAGCAGACCCGCTTGCCGTCCTCATCGGTGATGGCGATCTCGTACGTGGTCATCGTGCGGCCCCGGTGCGTGGGGGTGGCCACGCCCGTGACCAGGCCGGAGCGCGGCCCCCTGTGGTGCGTGCAGTTGAGGTCCACGCCCACGGCGGCCTTGCGGGGGCCGCCGTGCAGCATCGCGCCGACCGAGCCGAGCGTCTCGGCCAGCACGGCCGACGCGCCGCCGTGCAGCAGCCCGTAGGGCTGGGTGTTGCCCTCGACCGGGAGGGTGCCGACCACGCGCTCGGGGGAGGCTTCCACGATCTGGAGGCCCATGCGCTCGCCCAGGTGCCCGGCCGAGAAGAGCGCCGACAAGTCGAGCCCCGAGTCCGCCCACTGGTCCAGGACCTCCTGGGGGAACTTCGTCGTGCTCTTCTCACCCATGCGCGCGGCTCCGATCGCTCTCGTTCGTCGTCCGCTTCGAGCTTAGGTCAGACGAGCGGATCTTCCTCGCCCGCGGGGGTGAGCCTGATCACCACGGACTTGCTGGCCGGGGTGTTGCTCGTGTCGGCCGTGGCATCCAGCGGGACCAGCACATTGGTCTCGGGGTAGTAGGCGGCGGCGCAGCCGGGCGCTGTCGGGTAGTGGACGACGCGGAAGCCGCGCGCCACCCGCTCCACCCCGTCGCTCCACTCGCTGGTGAGGTCCGCGTACGCGCCGTCCTCCAGCCCGAGCGCCCGCGCGTCCTCCGGGCGGACGAGCACCACGCGGCGGCCGTTCTTGATGCCGCGATAGCGGTCGTCCAGGCCGTAGATGGTGGTGTTGTACTGGTCGTGCGAGCGCAGCGTCTGCAGCAGCAGGCGGCCCTCGGGCAGCTTCGGGTACTCGACGGGTGCCGCCGTGAAGTTGGCCTTGCCCGTGGCGGTGGGGAAGCGGCGCTCGTCGCGCGGCGCGTGCGGCAGCGCGAACCCTCCGGGGTGCGCCACGCGCGCGTTGAAGTCCTCGAAGCCGGGGATGACGCGGGCGATGCGGTCCCGGATGAGGGCGTAGTCCCCCTCGAAGTCCTCCCAGGGTGTGGCGCTGCCGGAGCCGAGTACGGCGCGCGCCAGGCGGGCGACGATGGCGGGTTCGGACAGCAGTTGGGCGCTTGCGGGAGCCAGTCGGCCACGGGAGGCGTGCACCATGCCCATGGAGTCCTCGACGGTCACGAACTGATCGCCTGCGGACTGGGTGTCGCGCTCGGTCCTGCCCAGCGTCGGCAGGATCAGCGCCCGCGCGCCGGTCACGCAGTGCGACCGGTTGAGCTTGGTGGACACGTGCACGGTCAGTCGCGCCCGGCGCATCGCGGCTTCGGTCACCTCCGTGTCGGGTGAGGCGGAGACGAAGTTGCCGCCCATCGCGAAGAAGACCTTGGCCTGCCCGTCGCGCAGCGCCCGGATGGCGCGTACGACGTCGAAGCCGTGTTCGCGCGGCGGTGCGAAGCCGAACTCCTTCTCCAGCGCGTCCAGGAACTCCGGCGCCGGGCGCTCGAAGATGCCCATGGTGCGGTCGCCCTGCACGTTGCTGTGCCCGCGCACCGGGCACACCCCGGCGCCCGGCCGGCCGACGTTGCCGCGCAGCAGCAGGAAGTTGACGACCTCCCGGATGGTGGGCACCGAGTGCTTGTGCTGGGTCAGGCCCATGGCCCAGCACACGACGGTGCGCCGGGAGGCCAGCACCATCTCCAGGGCGCGCTCGATCCCGGCGCGCTCCAGGCCGGTGGCCGTCAGCGTCTCGTCCCAGTCGGCGGCCCGCGCGGCGCGCGCGAAGTCCTCGAAGCCGTGCGTGTACTCCCGGACGAACTCCTCGTCCACGGCCCCCTCGCGCTCCAGCAGCATCCGGTTGAGCACGCGGAAGAGCGCCTGGTCCCCGCCGAGGCGGATCTGGAGGAACAGGTCGGTCAGCGCGGTGCCGCCGCCGGCCAGGCCCTTGGGGGTCTGCGGGTTCTTGAACCGCTCCAGACCCGCCTCGGGCAGCGGGTTGACAGTGATGATCTTCGCGCCGCCCGCCTTGGCCTTCTCCAGAGCGGAGAGCATGCGCGGATGGTTGGTGCCCGGATTCTGCCCGGCGACGATGATCAGGTCGGCCTTGTACAGGTCCTCCAACAGCACGCTGCCCTTGCCGATGCCGAGGGTCTCGGTCAGTGCGGAACCGGAGGACTCGTGGCACATGTTGGAGCAGTCGGGCAGGTTGTTCGTGCCGTACTCGCGGGCGAAGAGCTGGTAGAGGAACGCCGCCTCGTTGCTGGTGCGCCCCGAGGTGTAGAAGACCGCTTCATCCGGTGAGGCGAGTGCCTTCAGCTCCTCGGCGACCAGCGCGAAGGCCCGCTCCCAGCTGATCGGCTCATAGCGCTCGCCGCCCTCGGGCAGGAACATGGGTTCGGTGAGGCGGCCCTGCTGGCCGAGCCAGTATCCGGAGCGCCCCGCCAGGTCGTCGACCGGATGCTCGGCGAAGAACGCCCGGGTGACCCGGTGGGTGGTCGCTTCCTCGGCGACCGCTTTGGCGCCGTTCTCGCAGAACTCCGCCGCGTGCCGTTTGTCACCCTCCGGCCAGGCGCAGCCCGGACAGTCGAACCCCTGCTTCTGGTTGACGCGCAGGAGGGTCAGGGCTGTGCGCTTCACACCCATCTGCTGCCGGGCGATACGCAGTGAATGCCCGACAGCCGGCAGCCCGGCCGCGGCATGATGCGGCGCCCCGACCTCGGGGGCGTCCTGAACAGGGTCGGAGGAGGGCGGCTTACGCGTCATGAGTCAGATGGTGCCACTTATCACCTGCCGTGGGCACCCGGGCCGGGGCCCGGACCCTCGGACCGGATGCCGGACCGGATGCCGGACCGGATGCCGGCCCGGATGCCGGACCAGCCGTCGGACCGGGTGTCGGGCCGGCCGTCGGGCCGAGCCGCACACCTGGCCGCGGGACCGGGCCGCACCGCGTGAACACGTACGGGCGCACGGCGTGAACGCCAACGGGGCGCGGCGGCGCGTACCGGGGTCCGGCCCGGCGCCTGTCACCGCGCTCTCCGCGCCGCCGCGCCGAGAGTGTCAGTGCCGCATGCGAGGATCGGACTCGTGGCTAAGAAGGCAGCAGCGAAGACGACCCAGCAGGCACCTGAGACAGCGAGCGGCGAGGCCCGGCCCCGCCTTCTGCTCATGGACGGACACTCCTTGGCGTACCGCGCCTTCTTCGCGCTGCCTGCGGAGAACTTCAACACGGTCACGGGCCAGCCGACGAACGCGATCTACGGCTTCACCTCGATGCTGGCGAACACGCTGCGCGACGAGGCGCCCACGCACTTCGCCGTCGCCTTCGATGTCTCGCGCAAGACCTGGCGCTCCGAGCAGTTCTCGGACTACAAGGCCAACAGGTCCAAGAGCCCTGATGAGTTCAAGGGGCAGGTGGAGCTGATCGGCGAGCTGCTCGACGCCATGAAGGTCCGCCGCTACGCGGTGGACGGCTTCGAGGCCGACGACGTGATCGCCACACTGGCCACCGAGGCGGAGGAAGAGGGCTTCCAGGTCTCCATCGTCACCGGCGACCGCGACGCCTTCCAGCTGGTCAACGACAACATCACGGTGCTGTACCCGACCAAGGGCGTCTCCGAGCTGACGCGCTACACCCCGGAGAAGGTCGAGGAGAAGTACGGCCTGACCCCGGCGCAGTACCCGGATTACGCCGCGCTGCGCGGCGACCCCTCCGACAACCTGCCGGGCATCCCCGGCGTCGGCGAGAAGACCGCGGCCAAGTGGATCCGGGAGTTCGGCTCCTTCGCCGAGCTGGCCGACCGCGCCGAGGAGGTCAAGGGCAAGGCCGGCCAGAACCTCCGCGACCACCTGGAGGCCGTCCAGCTCAACCGCCGGCTGACCGAGCTGGTGCGCGACGTCGAGCTGCCCGACCGCCCCGAGGACCTGGTCCGCGCCCCGTACGACAGGGACGCCCTCGCCGTCATCCTGGACGCGCTGGAGTTCCGCCACCAGAACTTCCGCGACCGCCTCTTCGCCGTGGACCCGGGCAACGCCACGGAGGAGGCTCCCGCCGTGGCCGAGGGCGTCGAGGTCGAGGGCACCCTCGTGGAGCCCGGCACCTTGGGCCCCTGGCTCGCCGAGCACGGCTCCGGCACGCTCGGCGCGGCCACGGTGGACGTGTGGAAGCTGGGCAGCGGCAGCGTGAGCGAGGTGGCGCTGGCCACCGCGGCCGGCCCCGCCGTGTGGTTCGACCCGGCGCAGCTGTCCGAGGACGACGACAAGGCGTTCGCCGCCTGGCTCGCCGACTCCGGCAAGCGCAAGGTCATGCACGACGCCAAGTCCCTGACGCGCGTCTTCGCCGAGCACGGCTGGAGCGTCGGCGGCGTATGGATGGACACCGCCCTGGCCGCCTACCTCGACAAGCCCGGCCGCCGCTCCTTCGCGCTCGACGCGCTGTCGGTGGAGTACCTGGCCCGCGAGCTGGGGCCCGCGGCCGAGGCGGACGGGCAGCTCGCGCTGGGGGTGGACGAGCGGGCCGAGGCGGACGCGCTGATGGTCAAGGCCCGCACCATCCTCGATCTGGGCGTCGCCTTCGAGGAGCGCCTGGAGCAGGTCGGCGCGGCCGAGATGCTGCGCGACCTGGAGCTGCCCACCTCCGAGGTGCTGGCGCGTATGGAGCGGGCCGGTATCTGCGCGGACCGGGAGTGGCTGACGGGCCTGGAGCAGCAGTTCGCCGACGCCGTGCAGCAGGCGGTGAGCGAGGCCCACGCCTCGGTGGGCCACGAGTTCAACCTCGGCTCGCCCAAGCAGCTCCAGGAGGTCCTGTTCGGCGAGCTGGGCCTGCCCAAGACGAAGAAGACCAAGACGGGTTACACCACGGACGCGGACGCGCTGGCCTGGCTCGCGGGGCAGACCGAGCACGAACTGCCGGTGATCATGCTGCGCTACCGCGAGCAGCAGAAGCTGCGCACCACCGTCGAGGGCCTGATCAAGACGATCGCGCCCGACGGCCGCATTCACACCTCCTTCAACCAGACGGTGGCCGCCACCGGCCGGCTCTCCTCCACGGACCCGAACCTCCAGAACATCCCCGTGCGCACCGACGAGGGCCGGGCCATCCGCCGCGGCTTCCGCGTCGGTGAGGGCTACGAGTCGCTGATGACGGCGGACTACAGCCAGATCGAGCTGCGGGTGATGGCGCACCTGTCCGAGGACGCGGGCCTCATCGAGGCGTTCACCTCCGGTGAGGACCTGCACACCACCGTGGCCGCGCAGGTCTTCGGGGTGGAGAAGAGCGCGGTCGATCCGGAGATGCGCCGCAAGATCAAGGCGATGTCCTACGGCCTGGCCTACGGTCTGTCCGCCTTCGGCCTCTCCCAGCAGCTGGGCGTCGCCCCGGATGAGGCGCGCAAGCTGATGGACACCTTCTTCGAGCGCTTCGGCGGGGTCAGGGACTACCTGCGGACTGCTGTCGAGGAGGCCCGCGCCACCGGCTACACCCACACGATCATGGGCCGCCGCCGCTATCTGCCCGACCTGACCAGCGACAACCGGCAGCGCCGCGAGATGGCCGAGCGCATGGCGCTCAACGCGCCGATCCAGGGCACGGCCGCGGACATCGTCAAGGTCGCCATGCTGAAGGTCGATGCGGGCATCCGCGCCGCGGGCCTGCGTTCGCGGATGCTGCTCCAGGTCCACGACGAAATCGTGCTGGAGATCGCCCCGGGGGAGCGGGAGCAGGTCGAGAAGCTGGTGCGTGCCGAGATGTCCACGGCCGTCAGCCTGCGCGCGCCCCTGGACGTCTCGGTCGGTGTGGGCCAGGACTGGGAGTCGGCCGCGCACTGACATGCGAGCCGGCGGCGCACTGGCAGGCGGTGCCGCGCGCCGGGTCCGCCACCTGGTGTGCCGGTCCGCCACCCGGTGCGCGGGGAGAGCCGCCGCTCCGGTTGCCCGGGGCGGCTCCCCGGGGGCGCCAGGGGCGCTCCCCGGCGCACCGGGGCCGCCGCGGGCGCGGTGATCTGCCGTACGCGCGGGGGGAGTTGGGGTGACACCCGGGTAAATGCCGCGGGAACCGGGCCGGATCGCGGACCAGGAGAGCCGTAAGTGCCCGATGACCGCTGACTTGGGCCCCGCAGGTGCCGTAAGGTCACGTTGATTGCGTCCCCAGGGGAGAGGACGGGACTGACTTATGGTGCGATACCGGGCCAGGCACGCGGCAATGAGGCAGGGCGTCACGGGCAGGCGGCGCAGAGCGCTGAGCGGCAAGAGGCTCCGCCGTGGACTGGGCGGGACGGCGGTGGCAGCGCTCGTCATGGCGGCGCTGACCGCGTCCCAGGCGCCCGGGGTGGAACTGGGCGGAGAGCAGCACGGGGACAACGGCCGCCCGGATGCGGCCAGGGACGGCACGTCCGGCGACGACTCGTACCACACCGAGCTGCCGCCGCTGGAGACCCCCAACCCGCCCGGTGGCTCGGCCCCCGGCGGCTCGGGTGACCAATCGGGTATCCCGGCCTCGGTGTTGGACGCCTACAAGAAGGCGGCCAGATCGCTGGCCTCCTCTTCGGCCGGCTGCGGGCTGCGCTGGGAGGTCCTCGCCGCCATCGGCAAGGTCGAGTCGGGCCAGGCGCGCGGCGGCGCCGTGGACGAGGACGGCACGACGCTGCGGCCCATCCTGGGTCCGGTGCTCAACGGCCAGGGCTTCGCCAGCATCAAGGACACCGACGGCGGCAGGTGGGACGACGACACCCAGTACGACCGGGCCGTCGGACCCATGCAGTTCATACCCTCCACCTGGAACCGGTGGGGCGCGGACGGCAACGGCGACGGCCGCGAGGACCCCGACAACGTCTACGACGCCGCGCTCGCGGCGGGCGCGTACCTGTGCGCGGACGGCCGCGACCTGAGCGTCAAGGCCGACCTGGACCGGGCGATCCTCAGCTACAACAACTCCAGTGCCTACCTGCGCACGGTCCTCGCCTGGTTCGACTACTACCGCAAGGGCGCCCACTCGGTCCCCGACGGCGCGGGCGCGCTGCCGACCTCGCCCGGGGCGGGCGGCGGCTCGGGCGGCGAGTCCTCCCCGGGCTCGGTCGAGCGCGCCGGAAGCGGAGGCAAGGGCGGCAAGGGCGAGAGCGGCAAGGGCGGCTCCGGCCACACCAAGCCCGGCAACGGCGGCCCCGGCGGCGGTTCCGGCGGGGGCGGCGGCCACAGCCCCAGCCCGACTCCGACTCCGTCCCCCACTCCTACGGCGCCCTCCTCCCTCAAGCGCGTCGGCGCCCAGGACATCACCGCAGCCGCAGGCGAGAGCTTCGCCCAGCGGCCCCAGGTCAAGGTCACGGCGTCCAACGGCAAGGGCGTCAAGGGCGTCCGCGTCCGCTTCGAGATCAGCGGCGAGACCGGCGCGGGCTTCGCCGGCGGCATCAAGAGCGTGGCCGTCGCCACGAACTCCGCGGGCCTCGCCACCGCACCCATGCTGCACGCGGGCGACAAGCCCGGCCCCTTCACGGTGCGGGCCTCGGCCCCGGGCAAGGGCCTGGGCACCGTCGAGTTCGGCGCCTCGGTGACGGCCCCGAGGGCGGACGCGCTGGCCCGCACGGGCGAGGCGCCGCTGGAGGCCGGGAAGGGCGGTGCCTTCGTGAACCCCGTCGAGGTCAAGGCCACCCGGGGCGACAAGGCTGCGGCCGGTGTCACGGTGACGGCGGCCCTGGCCGACACGGAGAAAGGCCCCTTCTTCAAGGACGCCGACGGCAATCCGCTGCGCACTCTCCAGGGCCTCAAGACCGACCCCAACGGTGTGCTGCGGCTCCCCGCGCTCTTCGCCGACGCGAACCCCGGTGACTACACCCTGACCCTCACCGCCACCGGCGGCGCCAAGCTGGAGGTAAAGCTCACCATCAAGGGCTGACCCCCCTCGCCCCTTCTTCCGCGCTTCACCTGCCAGACACCCCTCGCCCCCGGTGCCCCGCACCGGGGGCGAGGGCGTTTCAGGGGCCGGGGCCGTGCGGGGTCCCGAGCGCAAGTCCCGGGCGGGCGCCCGCACTTCGGATCCCGATCAAGCACGGCCGGGTTCCCATCCCTCGCCGCGCTTGCTACCGTGGCCCGGCAACTGACGGAGCATCAGTTCGCCGTGCCCACCCCCGGGAGGCCCCGTATGCGAGCCCTCATCGCGGCCGTCATCGGCCTGGCCGCCGCCCTCGCGCTCGTCTTCGCGATCACGGCCGTGGGCGCACCACCGGGCGAGACCTCGAAGAAGCCGCTGCACACCACCGTCCCCCGGCACCCGTGAACAGGAGGCAGCATGCGCAGGAAAGCGAGCCTCGTCCTCCTGGCGCTGGCGGTGTTCTTCGCCGCGCTCTCGCCCCTGATCCGCTGGTACGCCTTCCCGCGCCTGGCGAAGATCCCGCCCGGCCAGTACCAGGAAATGGTGCTGGAGGCGAAGAACGCCACCCTCCTCGACTACGCCACCATGAAGTCCAAGAAGGTCGAGAAGGTCAGCATCGTCCAGACCCTCAAGGGCAATGCGCCGGAGGCCGGGAAGGTCAAGGACCGCACGGGGCGGGACGTCGTCGTCTGGGACTCCCTCAGCTACGTCGCCGACCCCGAGGGCAAGATGGTCTCCCAGATCCCCGAGCGCTACATCTTCGACGCCCACTCCCAAGAACCCGTCCACGACCCCGGCGAACACGTTGACGGCGACCGGGTACGCCGCGAGGGCATCGAGTACAAGTGGCCCTTCCTCACCGAGAAGCGCGACTACGAATACTTCGACTTCCAGACCCGCACCTCGGCCCCCATCCACTACAAGGGCACCCGCACCGTGCGCGGCATGGAGGTCTACTACTTCGAGCAGGACATCCCCTGGACGAAGGTGAAGGTCCCCAAGAAGCTGCCCCTGGGAGCCACCCCCGAGGTCGTCGGGCAGATGGGGCTGGAGCGCTGGTACACCACCAAGCGGATGTTCTGGGTCGAGCCGGCCACCGGCGCACCCCTCGACGGCCAGGAGATCCACAAGGAGGAGATGCGCTGGAGCGGCAAGCCCGGCAAGAAGCCGCTCACCGCCTTCGCCGGACACGTCAAGATGCGCCCCGACTTCCAGGACGCGACGGTCGATCTGGTCTCCTCCCAGCGCCAA
Organism: Streptomyces axinellae; assembly: GCF_039532135.1. NCBI lineage: Bacteria > Bacillati > Actinomycetota > Actinomycetes > Kitasatosporales > Streptomycetaceae > Streptomyces > Streptomyces axinellae. The sequence goes on along the minus strand of NZ_BAAARJ010000018.1, from coordinate 84,837 downwards.
CTCGTCCTGACGATGACGACATACCTGCCCTGGGGCTTCCTCGCCCTCGGCGGCATCCTGCTGGCCCTCTCCCTCACCCTGGAGGCCAGGAGCCGGGGCCGGGGCCACGCCGCCCCCGGCACACTCCCGGGAGCGGACGGCGACGACGGCGACGACGGCAACGAGGGGGACGGGGACCGGCCGGCAGGTCCGCCCGGCAGGCACCGGCTTCAGGTGTGACAGCGCCGCGCGGCAACGACAGCCGCGCGCCGACGGCACACCGACGACACAGGGCACGGCGGCGGACGAGGGCTTGGCGGCGAGGGGAGGCCAGGTCAGCTCCCCGAGGGGCCCCGCCCCCGCGCCGCCTGCCTCGCCTTCGTATGCCGCGTCGCCTCCGCCGAGACGGGGTCCTCCGGCCAGGGATGCTTGGGATAGCGACCGCGCAGCTCCGCGCGTACGGCGGGATACCCGTTCTGCCAGAAGGAGCCCAGGTCGGAGGTGACGGCCGCCGGGCGCCCGGCGGGGGAGAGGAGGTGCACCCGCACCGCCACCCGGCCGTCCGCGATCCGCGGCGTCTCCCGCGCGCCGAACATCTCCTGGACCTTGACGGCCAGCACCGGCGGATACTGCTCGTAGTCGATCCGGACACGCGACCCCGAAGGGACCTCGATCCGCTCCGGCGCCAGCTCCGCCAGCCTCGCCGCCTCCCCCGACGCCCAGGGCAGCAGCCCGGTCAGCATCGCGGCGACATCGGTCGCGGCCAGGTCGGCGCGGGAGCGCACCGCGCCCAGCCACTCCCCGGCCCGCGCCAGCAGCGCTTCGTCCGAGACGTCGGGCCACGGCTCGCCCAGCGCACGGTGGAGAAACCCCAGCCGCCGCCGCAGCGAGACGGCCCCCTCCGTCCAGCGCAGCAGCCCGGGTCCTGATCGACGCAGGCCCTCCAGCGCGGCGGCCCGCAGCCGTTCGGGCGCCGGACGGGGCAGGGCGCGTACGGCGAGCCGGACCGCGCCGAGGGATTCCACTTCCCGCGCCACGACATCCCCCTCCGCGCCCTGTGCGGCATCCCACCGCACCTCCTCGCGCAGTTCGTGCAGCGCGCCCGCCGCCTCCAGCGCCGTCCGCTCGTCGAGGGCCGCCGCGAGCCGCACGCGGGCCGAGGCGGCGCCCACCGGCCGGTCGGCGACGGCCACAGCCAGCCATGGCGTACCCCGCAGCGCGCTGTCCCCGCCCAGCTCGGCCCCGGTTCCGGCGAGCATGAGATACGAGGCGCCGCCCCGCGCCCGCCCGATCCGCTCCGGCTGGGCCAGCGCGATGACCAGGCCCACGGCTTCGTCGTCACCGAGGGAGCGCGGCCGTGGCGCGGACCGGGCCCCGCCCGCCGGGCCGCCTCCGGCCCTGCCGCCGCCCTCCTGCCCAGCCCCGCCGCCCAGCAGCGCCCGCAACCGCCGTACCTCCGCGGCCCAGCGCGCCCCGTACGCGTCGCCCCCGCGCCGCCTGCGGGCCCGCCGCAGCGCTTCGGCCGCGTCGTCGCCGTACTCGCGCGGCGGCTCCTCACTCAGCAACGCCACGATCTCCGCCGCCAGTTGAGGACCCACTGCCGCCGCACCGTCCAGCAGCGCGCGGGCCAGCCGGGGGTGCAGGCCCAGACGGGCCATCCGGCCGCCCCGCGCGGTCGCCCGCCCCGCCTCGTCCACCGCGCCGACGGCCCGCAAGGTGTCATGGGCCGCCGTCATCGCCCCGCGCGGCGGTACGTCCAGCAGCGCCAGCCCCGCGGCACCGGGGTCGCCCCAGCAGGCGGCCTGGAGCGCGAAGGCCGTCAGATCGGCGACGGTGATCTCGGGCGACGCCTCCCTGGGCCGGCCCGCGTCCTCGCCCCGGGGCCAGCACCGGAACGCGACCCCGGGCGCCTCACGTCCCGCCCGGCCGGCCCGCTGGTCGGCGCCCGCGCGGGAGACCCGGACTGTCGCCAGTGAGCCCAGGCCCCGCGCATGGTCCATCCGGGGCTCCCGCGCGAGCCCCGAATCGATCACAACCCGCACGCCGGGCACCGTCAGGCTCGACTCGGCGACGGCGGTCGAGAGGATCACCCGCCGCCTGCCCCCGCCGCCGCCCCGCAGCACCGCGTCCTGCGCCGCGGCCGGGGCGCGGCCGTGCAGGGACAGCACCTCGGCGCCCGGATCCCCCGCGCCCCCCAGCAGAGCGCCGACCCTGTCGATCTCCCCGACGCCGGGCAGGAAGCACAGCACATCGCCTTCCGGCACGGTCTCCAGCGCCTCGCGCACCGTCGCCGCGACATGCCGCAGCAGCGCCGGATCGACCCACGTACCGTGCGCGGGCCGCACCCCGGACGGCGGCGGGGCATACCGCGTCTCCACGGGGTGGCCGGTCCCGCTGCCATGGACGACGGGAGCCGACAGCAGCCGCGCCCACGCCGCGCTGTCCTGCGTCGCGGAAGCGGCGATCAGCCGCAGGTCGGGGCGGAGCGTGGCGCGCACGTCCAGCAAGAAGGCGAGCGCCGTATCGGCGTCCAGATGCCGCTCGTGGCACTCGTCCATGAGGACGACGTCCACCCCGGCCAACTCCTGGTCGCGCTGGAGGCGTTGCAGCAGAACGCCGGTGGTGACGACCTCCACCCGGGTCCGCGGACCCGCGCGGCGCTCGCCGCGCACGGTGAAGCCGACGCTGCCCCCGGGCTCCTCGCCCAGCAGCCAGGCCATCCGGCGGGCCGCCGAGCGGGCCGCCATCCGGCGCGGCTCGGCCACCAGGACGGTGCGGGCGGGCTCACCGTCCCCGAGCAGGCCGGCCAGCGCGAGCGGGATCAAGGTGGTCTTGCCGGTACCGGGCGGGGCGTGCACCACGGCGGCCCCGCACTCCGCCAGCGCCGCGCGCACCCGGGGCAGCGCCTCCCCGATGGGCAGCCCCGCCAGCTCCCCCGTCCGCCGCACCGAGCGGCTCACTCCGGCCGGGAGCAGACGAAGATCGCCGTCCCGGGCAGGAGGCGGCCGCGCGTCGGGGACCAGCCGCCCCAGACCTGCTGGTTCCATTCCGGCCATTCCGGTTCGACGAGGTCCTCCAACCGGAAGCCCGCGCCCACCAGCTCCCGAACCCGGTCGCCCATGGTCCGGTGATGCTCCGCATACACCGTGCGCCCCTGCTCGTCCTGCTCGACGTAGGGGGTGCGGTCGAAGTAGGAGGCCAGGGCGACGAGGCCCTCTGGACCGGGCTCGTCGTCGAAGCACCAGCGCAGCGGATGGGTGAGCGAGAAGACCCAGCGCCCGCCCGGCCGCAGCACCCGCCGCACCTCGCGGAAGACCCGCTCGGGGTCGGCCACGAACGGGAGCGCTCCGTACGCCGAGCAGGCCAGATCGAAGGACGCGTCGGCGAAGGGCAGCGCCCGCGCGTCCGCCTCGACCAGCGGAAATCCCGGTTCGCCGGGCTCACCGCCGCGGCCACCACCGTCCTCACCGCCTATCCGCAGCGCGTGCTGGAGCTGACGGTGGGAGAGGTCGAGCGCGACGGGCCGCGCGCCTTGTGCGGCCAGCCAGCGCGAGCACTGCGCCGCGCCGGCACCGACCTCCAGCACGTCGAGCCCGGCGAGCTGCGAGGCGGGCCCGAGCAGCCCGGCCGCCGCCTCGTCCAGACCCTCCGGGCCCCAGACGAAGCGGGCGTCTCCCAGGAAACCGCCGTGGTCGTTCTGGTACTCGTCGGCGTTGCGGTCCCACCAGCCACGGTTCGCGCGGCTGCTCTCCCCGCCCCCGGCGGGCCGCCGTACGGCCTGCACGGCCTCGTCCAGCACAGCCTCGCCCCGCACGTTCTCGTCAGGGGCCGCAGCACCGCTGTGAGTGGTGTCCTGACGGCCGCCGGTCTCGTGATCGACTGCCTCGTGGCCGGTTGCCGTGCCGCCGTGCGCGGCGGGCTGGACACCCCCGCCCGCATCGTGCTTTTGTTCCATAGCGCCTGCCGCCGTACTCTCGTTGATGTCCGCTGCCGTCCCCGTGGGACACCGGAGACGATCTCCGGACCGCGCCGGGGCGGGCCATCTGACCATGTAAAGCGGCGAGTTCTGCCGGGTATGGGTCGTTCCATCCCAGGTGTGCTCTTTCGCGCATTGACCATGCCCAGCGGCCCCCGTATGCTACAAGTTGCGCTGCGGGCCTGTGCGCCTCAGACGGAGCAGGCCGCGCTCGCATCGGTTGTATGTCCCCTCGGGTTTCCTGTCTCTCAAGGCTGTCCGGCTGGCTTGCACGTGGTGCGATCAAGGGCTCTCGGCGTAGCAGTACCTACGACTCAATGTCCGTACCGGAGACCGTTAACCACATGACGAGCAGCACCGAGACCTCCGCCACCACTCCGCAGGTTGCGGTAAACGACATCGGTTCCGAGGAAGAATTCCTCGCCGCGATCGACGAGACGATCAAGTACTTCAACGACGGCGACATCGTCGACGGCGTCATCGTGAAGGTCGACCGGGACGAGGTCCTGCTCGATATCGGTTACAAGACCGAAGGTGTCATCCCTTCCCGTGAGCTGTCGATCAAGCACGACGTCGACCCGAACGAGGTCGTGGCCGTCGGCGACGAGATCGAGGCCCTGGTTCTCCAGAAGGAGGACAAGGAAGGCCGCCTGATCCTCTCGAAGAAGCGCGCTCAGTACGAGCGTGCCTGGGGCACCATCGAGAAGATCAAGGAAGAGGACGGCATCGTCACCGGTACCGTCATCGAGGTCGTCAAGGGCGGCCTCATCCTGGACATCGGCCTGCGCGGCTTCCTGCCGGCCTCCCTCGTGGAGATGCGCCGCGTCCGCGACCTCCAGCCGTACGTCGGCAAGGAGCTGGAAGCCAAGATCATCGAGCTGGACAAGAACCGCAACAACGTGGTCCTGTCCCGCCGTGCCTGGCTGGAGCAGACCCAGAGCGAGGTCCGCCAGACCTTCCTCACCACCCTCCAGAAGGGTCAGGTGCGCTCCGGCGTCGTCTCCTCCATCGTCAACTTCGGTGCCTTCGTGGACCTGGGTGGCGTCGACGGACTGGTGCACGTCTCCGAGCTGTCCTGGAAGCACATCGACCACCCCTCCGAGGTCGTCGAGGTCGGCCAGGAGGTCACGGTCGAGGTCCTGGACGTGGACATGGACCGCGAGCGCGTCTCCCTGTCGCTCAAGGCGACCCAGGAAGACCCGTGGCAGCAGTTCGCCCGGACCCACCAGATCGGCCAGGTCGTCCCCGGCAAGGTCACCAAGCTGGTGCCCTTCGGCGCGTTCGTCCGCGTGGACGAGGGCATCGAGGGTCTGGTCCACATCTCCGAGCTGGCCGAGCGCCACGTGGAGATCCCGGAGCAGGTCGTCCAGGTCAACGACGAGATCTTCGTCAAGGTCATCGACATCGACCTGGAGCGCCGCCGCATCAGCCTCTCGCTGAAGCAGGCGAACGAGTCGTTCGGCGCCGACCCGTCGGCCGTCGAGTTCGACCCCACGCTCTACGGCATGGCGGCGTCCTACGACGACCAGGGCAACTACATCTACCCCGAGGGCTTCGACCCGGAGACCAACGACTGGCTGGAGGGCTACGAGGCCCAGCGCGAGGCGTGGGAGAACCAGTACGCCGAGGCGCAGTCCCGCTTCGAGCAGCACCAGGCGCAGGTCATCAAGTCCCGCGAGGCCGACGAGCAGGCCGCTGCCGAGGGTGCCACCTCGACCAGCGCCCCGACACCGCAGGGCGGTGGCAGCGGCGGCCAGGGCGGTGGCGGCGGCTCGTACTCGTCCGAGGGTTCGGATGAGGACAGCGGCGCGCTGGCCTCCGACGAGGCACTCGCCGCGCTCCGCGAGAAGCTTGCCGGTGGTCAGAGCTGACGGCTGACCCCGGGCTCAAGCCCACGACGAGGCCCGCACTCCCTTGAAGGGAGTGCGGGCCTCGCCCGTTGTCCGGGTGCGCCCCTTGTGCGAGTGCTCCCATGGGCGCGTGGGCGCACCGCCTCTGCGATCGGGGGCGCGTCCCCCGGAGCGTACGGCGCGTGAGGGGGGCGTCCGCGCCGCCGGTGTGGCCCGGTGGGAATGACCGATGGGTGGCGGGCGTTGAGCGTATGTATGCCAGAGGAGCGTGAATCAGTGGATCCGCAGGGTTTGTACGCGTGGGACCAGACCGGGCTGGAGGCCGTCGACGCGATCGTCGGTGAGCCCGACAGCGCCGGACTGGTGATGCTTTACCACTTCGAAGGCTTCATGGACGCGGGCGACACCGGTGAGCAGATCGTGGAGCGGCTCCTGGAGAGCCAGCCCTCCGTGACGGTCGCGCGCTTCGACGTGGACCGGCTCATCGACTACCGCGCGCGCCGCCCGATGATGACGTTCCGCCGGAACGCGTGGGTCTCCTACGAGACACCACGCCTGGAGCTGCGCCTGATGCGGGACGCCACGGACGCGCCGTTCCTCCTGCTCGCCGGCCCGGAGCCGGACAACGAGTGGGAGCGGTTCTCGGCTGCCGTCGTGGAGATCGTCGAGCGGGTGCGGGCCCGGCTCTCCGTCACCTTCCACGGGATCCCGATGGGCGTCCCGCACACCCGGCCGGTCGGCCTGACGCCGCACGGCAACCGCACCGAGCTGGTACCGGGGCAGCGGCCCGTCTTCGAGGAGGCCCAGGTGCCCGGCAGTGCCGCCGGACTGAGCGAGCTGCGGCTGGCCGAGAGCGGACACGACGTGCTCGGCGTCGTCGCCCACGTGCCCCACTACATCGCGCGGTCCACCTATCCGGACGCGGCGCTCATCGTCACCGAGGCGATCACCTCCGCCACCGGCCTCGTCCTGCCCGATGTCGCACACGCGCTGCGCACCGAGGCGCTGCGCACGCAGAACGAGATCGAACGGCAGCTCGCCGAGGGCGACGACGAACTGGTGTCCGTCGTCCGCGGCCTTGAGCAGCAGTACGACGCGGTCGCCGGTGCCGAAACGCGCGGCAATCTGGTCGCGGAGCCCGTCGAGCTGCCGTCCGCCGACGAACTCGGCGCGGTCTTCGAGCAGTTCCTCGCCGACCGGGAGGGCGAAGGCCCCGACGGGGACGGGCGGCGCGGCAGCTGACGGGAGGCGGGTAGCGCCGGTGATGGAGCCGGGGAAGAGAGCCGGGCGACCGGGGCGGGTACGGCGAGGTGGCGGCCGGTGCGGACCGTATAGCGTGGCCGTATGGTCAAGGTGGGTCTGACAGGCGGGATCGGCGCCGGCAAGAGCGAGGTCTCGCGGCTGCTGGGCGAATACGGCGCGGTGATCATCGACGCGGACGTGATCGCCCGCGAGGTCGTGGCGCCCGGGACCCCCGGGCTGGCCGCGATCGTCGCGGAATTCGGGCCGGACGTACTGGCGCCCGACGGCACGCTCGACCGCCCCAGGCTGGGCTCGCTCGTCTTCTCCGACACGGAACGGCTCGCCGCGCTGAACGCGATCGTCCACCCGCTGGTCGGACAGCGCTCGGCGGAGCTGGAGCGCGCGGCGGGCGAGGACAGCGTGGTGGTGCACGATGTGCCGCTGCTCGTGGAGAACGGGCTCGCGCCCCTCTACGACGAGGTGATCGTCGTCGATGCCGACCCGCGGACCCAGCTCGACAGGCTGGTGCGGCTGCGTGGCATGGACGAGGGCGAGGCACGGGCCCGGATGGCGGCGCAGGCAGGGCGCGAGGAGCGGCTGGCCGTCGCCGATGTCGTGATCGACAACGACGGCCCGCTGGAGGAGCTGGAGCCGCAGGTGCGGGAGGTGTGGAAGCGGCTCGGCGGGCCGGATCGGCGCGGTTGAGCCGATCCCGTCGTCCGGTTGAGCGGTTGTGCCGTTGTCCGGTTCAGCGCGGGGCGGGTTGTGACCTCCCCGGTCCCACGGGAGGGCGGCCTCCGGGAGGGCAGATCGCCGGGGGAGGGCGGCGGAAACCCGGTGGGAATGGCGCGGTCCCGTGTGCTGTTGTGCGGGGCAACGACCCGAAGAGGAGGGCGGTGTCCGTGACCAGCCCCGAGACGAACATCATCCAGTTCCGCGCCGCGGAGCAACTGCTGGAAGCGCGCGATCCGCGTGGTGCGGTCAACCTCCTCGACGGGGTGATCGAGGCACACCCCGAGCACACGGCCGCCCGGCTGCTGCGGGCCCGTGCCTACTTCCTCGAAGCCCGGCTCCAGTCGGCCGAGCAGGAGTTCCAATGGGTGCTGGAGCGCGAGCCGGACAACGCCTTCGCGCACTTCGCCCTCGCCCGCACGCTCCAGCGCTGTTCGCGGGAAGACGAGGCGCGAGGACACTTCAAGCTCGCCGCCGCGCTCGATCCACGCCCCGACTTCGTCGAGGCCGCGGGCTTCGACTCCTTCGAGCCCCCGGCCCCCGGCAGCACTGATCTGGGCAACTGACAGCCGGAGGCCGGCTCGGGGGCGTCCGAGAGGGTGCGCTGACGTCTCGTCAGGCCCCGGGCTTCCGCTTGGCCGCCCAGCGGGCCGGCGCCGCGAAGTCGTTGGCGCGCAGCCCGCGCCGGGCGTCCACCGGGTGCAGCAGCGCGGGGCCGGGGTGGTGGGCCGCGACGAACCCGCTCTCCTTGCGGGTGAGCCCGTCGTCCACCCGGGCGAAGGGGCGTCCGGCCGCCCACTCGACCACGTACCGGGTCTTCCACAGCAGCCCGTCCAGGTCCCGCACGAGATCCGGGCCTTTGGGCCACTCGATCACGGGCAGCCGTGGCAGTCCCGGCAGGGGGCGATGTACTCGTTGGCCTCGGCGGCCCAGGCGGTCGCCCACACCAACTCGTAGCCGAGGCCCAGCAGCGTCGCGCCGTGGGCCGCGTTGCGCCGGACCCGGAGCGGCTGGGCGGCCGTCCGCGGGCCGCCAGCCGTGCCACGTGACTGGGTGGCAGCAGCCGGTGCGCGCGGTAGCCGCGCGGGTGCAGCGGAAGCCTGGCCGCGAAGGGGTTGAGCGGGGTCGTCGATGTCCAGCAGGAGAAAGGGGCGCCCGGACTCTGCTTCCATGCTGCCTGACGGTACTCGCCGGTCGTAGCGGCGGGGAGCCCTGGCGGGGAGGGCATCGGCCGATCTACCGTGTGCCGCATGGACATTGACGCCGCACTCACCCTCGCGAGGACCGCCGCGGCTTCCGCCGCCGGGGGCGCCGCCACCGCCGCGGGGCAGTCCGCGTGGGAGTCTCTGCTCTCCCTCGCGCGGAGGGCCACCGGTCGTGGCGCCGAGGGGCAGCGCGATCCGGGCGGTCAAGGGGCGGGCGCGGCGGGCGAGCTGACGCCCGTCGATCCCGGGGACGCGGACCAGGTGCGGGTGCTCACGGGGCGGCTCGCCGACCGGGCCCGCGCGGACGAGGAGTTCGCCGCGCAGCTGCGTGTCTGGGCGGAACAGCACGCTCCGGCGCTGCGTGCCGAGCATTCCGAGGTGCACAACACGGTCGGCGGCTCCGCGCAGGTGACCGGCCACGTCATCCAGGCCGGCGACATTCACGGCGGCATCAACCTCGGCTGAGGGCACGGGCGCCGTCGATCCGGGCTTACGGAGCCTCGCGGGGGCGGGGAGCCAAGGTCACCGCCGCCGCGTCAGTCTCCCTCGGGCGGAGGCAGGGGTGAAGGCTGGGGCGGGGGTGGGGACGGAGAGAGGGGCTGGGGCGGCAGGGGCGGCTGCGGCGGTAAGGGCGCGTCCAGCCGGATCAGATCGCCCACCCCCGCGACCTTTTGCGGGGTGAGCGCCAGCGCGAGCAGCGCTTCGCGCACCGCCGCGATGTCGGAGCGCAACTGTTCCGCGTGCTCCCAGGCCCGCTCGTGGGCCACCGGATCGGTGTCCTCGGGGCGCTGGGACTCGTAGGCGGCCGGCCGGGGATGCCAGCGGGTCAGCAGGGGGCGCGGCACGCGGTTCAGCGTCGTCATCGCCAGCACACCGAAGCTCACATGGCCGGGCCGGAGCGGCGGTGCGACTTCCGGGCCCTAGCGGCGGAGGATGTCACGGGTGGTGCCGAGAGGGAGTAGAGCGAGGACAGTGCCTCGCGCAACAGCCCCTCTTCGGGGTCGAGTTCGACTACCGAGACGCGGCTCGCCAGCTCCAGATACAGCTCCCACGAAGCGCGGCGCTCCGCGTCCGCCGGCTCCCACACACCGGAGATCTCTCCGACGAACGGAAGCGCGAGCCGCGCGCTGACCTGTGTCGGGCCCGGCAACCTCGCCGGCTTCCTGCCACCTTGCTGCCTTCGGCTCATGACTCCCTCCCCGTCCGACCACAGCAGGGTAAGACGCCGTGTGGGACGTCTTCTTCAGCTACAGCCGCGGTGACGCGGAGCGCGTGCGGCCGTCGCTGGAGGTCCTGCGCGGTGCCGGGCTGAAGGTCTTCACGGATGAGACGGGTGTTGCCGGGTTTTCCGGAATCAGCCGGACGATCCGCACCGAACTGGCCCGCTCCTACGCGCTGCTCGCCTTCTATTCACGCGAGTATCCGGAGCGCGAGGCGTGTCAGTGGGAGCTGACCGCCGCCTATCTGGCCGGGCTGGCCGAGGGCGACCCCCGCGCCAGGGTCATGGTCGTCAACCCCGAGCGGGGCGCGGCCACATCCACCCCGTGGAACTGCGGGACGCCCGCCACTGGCCCTGGCCGCCCCCCGGCGGCGCCGGAGCCGCGGAGGCGCTCGTCGCGGACATACAGGCCCACTTGGCGCCGCTGCGCTCACCTCTGCGGATCCCGGAGTGGGAAGGGGGCCAGGCCCGTCAGACCCGTCACGCCCATCAGTCCGCCAGGATGCCGGACAGCCGCGCTGGCTGCCCGGCCCGCTGCCCGCGGCGGCACCCCGCTTCGTGGGCCGGCTGCCGGAACTGTGGCGGGTCCACAGCGCGCTGCACGCGCACGCCGCGCCCCTGGTGACCGGCAGCCCGGCGGCGCGCGAGGCGCTCCTCGCTCCACGCGCTGTTCGCCTTCACCCGCGGCACGCTGCGCGAGTACAGCATCAGCCTGGCCGAGAGCGGCCGGACCGGCGACGGTACGGATGGCGTTACCGGCGACGGTACGGATGGCGGTCCGGCGGACGGGGAGGACAGGGCGGACGGCCTGGGCCGTGAGGCCGGGGCGGTCGGCGGAGACGAGCGCCGGGACGCTCCCGGGGACGCGCCGGAGCCGGCGGCGCGTACGGTGCATGCGCTGGCACACGAGTTGCTCAACGGCACACTGCGGCTGTTCTTGTCCAACCTGGCACCCGCGCCTGGCGGCGTACGAGACCCAGCGGCCCCCCGAGACCAGCCCACTGGACCACGACCGCCTGGCCGCACGCCGCGACCCTCGGCGCCGAACTGACGGCCCTGCGGACCCCGCTGCACCGCATCGCCACGGCCCTGGCCGCCATCTCCGGCGCGGACTTCGGGCTGGCACAGGCCGGTTGAGCGGTAGCCCGCCACGCCTCGTGGCCCGGGTGGCCGCTCGCGGCTCGTATCCCTCCTCAAGGCTCTGACGGCGAGGCTCGTGGCGGCCGTGACCGTTCGTGAGGGCTGTGACCTGCTGCTGAGGGTCCTGACCTGCTAGTGAGGGCTCTGACCTGCTTGTTCCTTGATCGTCGGCGGGAATTGTCAGTGGGCGCTCCTAGACTCGCGTGCGGGTGAGTGGTCCGCGAGGCGGCCTGGGTGGCCGGTGGTGAGCAGGAGAGTGGTGGCACGTATGAGGCAGGGGAGCGGTGCGGACCTGCTGCGGTGCGCTGTGGTGTTCCTTCCGGGCGAGGTGCCCCGGTCCGGGCGGCTGGCGTTCTGGAGCCCGGACGGGGCTGAGGTGCCCGACGAAGGAGAGCCGGGGGAGCCGGGCGAGCTGACCGTCGCCCAGTTGTGCGGGCGCGATGTGCGACGGCGGGAGGTGCCCGCCCGGATGCTGACGGTCCGCGAGGCCCTGCCCCTGCTGATGCGGGCGCGCACTGCCCCGGGAGCCCACCCGTCCGCCGCGTGCTGGGGCGCCGCAGCGCTGCACGGCTTGCGGCTGGTCGCGCAGGGTCGGCTGATGCCCTCGGTGGGTGAGGGGGACACGGATGTGTGGCGAGCCGGGCCTCTCGACAAGAGCGATGCCGCGCATCTCCGAGCGATCGCCGCCGCAATGCCGGGGGAGGGCCACGCGGTGCCGGTGCGGCCGGCGTCCGGGGGCGCGGGTGCGACGGCGGGCGGGGGCGAGGCGTCCGACGGGGCAGTCGTGTCCGGGGGAAAGGGAGGCGGAGGCTGGGGCGGAGCGGCAGGGCTCGACGGGGTTGAGAGGGCCGAAGCGGCTGTTGGAGCCGAGAGGGCTGATGGAGTTGAGAGGGCCGATGGAGCCGAGGCGTGGGTGCCGGAGGCCGAGGGGCTCGTTCGCGCGTTCCTGGACGCTGTAGCCGACACGCTGCCCCGTACGCCTGCCGGGCCTTCCGTCGTGGGGCCCGCATTCGCCGCGCGGGAGCCGCAGCGGCTCCCGGAGCGCTATCCGAGGGTGCGGGAGTGGGCGGCCGAGGTCGCGGCGGGCCAGGACGCCGGGATCCGGATCTCGCTGCGCCTGGACCTGTCGCCGCGCGGGCTGTTCGACTCGGGAACGGACGAGGAACAGGAGGCGGGGGCGGGCGTACGGACGGACGCCGGGCCGGAGCACCGACGTGGCGGCCGGGAGGCGGAGCACGGCTCGGGGCCCGGGCGTCCGAGTGGTGGCTCGGGGCCCCCGTCGCGTGCCGCCGCGCTCGTCCAGGCCCACAGCGTCGAGGACGCCACGCTCGTCGCGGATGTCGGCCAGCTGTGGCGGGGCGAGGCCGCGTATCTCGGCCCCCGCGCACGGGCCGACACCCTGCTGGCCATCCGCCGCGCGGCACGCGTCTGGCCCCCGCTGGAGCGTCTGCTCCAGCGGCCGGTGCCCGATGTCCTCCCGCTCTCCGAGGAGGAGCTGAACGACCTGCTGGGCCGTACCGCGCGGGAGCTGGCCGCCGCGGACGTCGCCGTGCACTGGCCGCGCAACCTCGCCCGCGAGCTGGACGCGACCGCCGTCGTCGGGCCCCGGCGGCACGCGCCCGGCTCGGCCGCTGATGGTTTCGGGTTCTTCAAGGAGGAGCACCTCCTCGAATTCCGCTGGCAGCTCGCCCTCGAAGGGGACCCGCTCACCGAGGGGGAGATGGACGAGCTGGCCGAGGCGCACCGCCCGCTGGTGCGCCTGCGGGACCAATGGGTGCTGGTGGACCCGGAGTTGGTGCGCAAGGCGCGTAAACGGCACCTCGGTCTGCTCCAGCCCTCAGCGGCGCTCGCCGCCGCGCTGTCGGGCGAAGCCGAGATCGACGGCGAACCGGTGGCGGCCGTGGCGACGGGGGCGCTGGCCGCGCTCCGGGACCGCCTCACCGCCCAGGCGAAGGGCGGGGGAGAGCGCGGCGGAGAGGGCGAGAGGGCGAACGGAGAGGAGGACGAAGGGGAGGATGAGAGGGCGAAGGAGGGCGCGGGAGTGGGCGGGGCTGGAGTGGAGGTTCCTCCTGCGGCGCTGCGCGCGACGCTGCGCGGCTACCAGCGCCGGGGGCTGGCCTGGCTCGACCTGATGACCTCGCTCGGCCTCGGCGGCTGCCTGGCGGACGACATGGGACTGGGCAAGACCGTCACCCTCATCGCGCTCCACCTGCGCCGCGCCGAACGGGGCGAGACGGCGCCGACGCTGGTCGTATGCCCGGCCTCGCTGCTGGGCAACTGGCAGCGGGAGATCGCCCGTTTCGCCCCCGGCGTTCCCATCCGCCGCTACCACGGGCCCGGCCGCAGCCTCGAAGGACTGGCCGAGCGCGTGGAAGAGCCCGCCGGGGGCCTCGCCGGGGGGCACGACGGGGGAGCGGAAGAGCCCGAGCCCAGCACGGGCAGCGCGGAGCCGGGCGAGGACGAGGGCAGGGGCATCGCCGCTGGGACGGACGGGGGCGAGGACGGGGGCCGGGCCGGGCGCGGGGGCGCGGCTGCCGGGTTCGTCCTCACGACCTACGCGACGATGCGCACCAGCGCGGCCGAACTGGCAGGACGCCGCTGGGGCCTGGTCGTCGCCGACGAGGCCCAGCACGTCAAGAACGCGCGTTCCGCCACGGCCCGCGCCCTGCGCACCCTTCCCTCCGCCGCCCGCGTCGCCCTGACCGGTACCCCGGTCGAGAACAACCTCTCCGAGCTGTGGGCGCTGTTGGACTGGACGACGCCAGGGCTGCTCGGCCCGCTCAAGACGTTCCGCGCCCGGCACGCCCGCGCCGTCGAGGGCGGCGAGGATCCGGAGGCGACACAGCGGCTCGCCCGCCTGGTCGGTCCGTTCCTGCTGCGGCGCAAGAAGTCCGACCCCGGCATCGTCCCCGAGCTGCCGCCCAAGACCGAGACCGACCATCCGGTCGCCCTCAGCCGCGAGCAGGCGTCGCTGTACGAGGCGGTGGTGCGCGAGACCCTCGCGGAGATCGAGGCGGCGAAGGGCATCGCGCGGCGCGGTCTGGTGATGAAGCTGCTGACCGCCCTCAAACAGATCTGCAACCATCCGGCGCAGTATCTGCGCGAGGCCGCCGACGGTCGTCCGCGCTCGCGCGAGGCCGCCACCGGGCAGCCCGGCCGATCCGGCAAGCTCGAACTCCTCGACGAACTGCTGGAGACGATCCTCGCCGAGGAAGGCTCGGTGCTGGTCTTCACGCAGTACGTGGAGATGGCCCACCTCCTCGCGGCCCACCTCGGCGAGCGCGGGACGAGAACCCAGCTTCTGCACGGTGGCACCCCTGTGGCGCGGCGCGAGGAGATGGTGGACCGCTTCCAGTCCGGCGAGATCCCCGTCTTCCTGCTGTCCCTCAAGGCGGCCGGCACGGGCCTGAACCTCGCGCGTGCCGGGCACGTGATCCACTACGACCGCTGGTGGAACCCGGCGGTCGAGGAGCAGGCCACCGACCGTGCCTACCGCATCGGCCAGACCCAGCCCGTCCAGGTGCACAGACTCCTGACGGAGGGCACCGTGGAGGACCGTATCGCCCAACTTCTGCACTCCAAACGGCAGTTGGCGGAAGCGGTGCTCAGCGGCGGCGAGGCCGCGCTCACCGAGCTGTCCGACGCGCAGCTCGCCGACCTCGTCTCGCTGCGGAGCGAGCCATGAGTGGCTCGGACGCCCGGCTCGGCCCGTGGGGCGAGGCGTGGTTGCGCGCGCTGAGAGAGACCGCGCTGGGGGGAGTCGCGCTGGATACGGCCCGCCCGCAGCAGGCGCGGGAGCCCGGCTCGGCGGGCGTCGCCGGCGGCGTTGCCGGGGTGCGCGTGGAGCGCGGTCGGATCACCGCGTACGTGTACGGAGGCAGGCCCCGCCCCTACCGCGCCGAGCTGCGGATTCCCGTGCTGACCCCCGCACAGTGGGACGCTTTTCTGGACACGGCGGCGGAGCAGCCGACGTGGGTGGCCGCACTGTCGGAGGGCGAGGTTCCGCAGCGGTTGACGGCCCGCGCGCAGGAGGCGGGCGCCAGACTCCTGCCCGGCCCCGGCGAACTGCTCCCCGCCTGCACCTGCCCCGACAGGGGCCGCCCGTGCGCCCACGTGGCGGCCCTCTGCCACGAGATGGCGGTCCAACTGGACGCCGACCCCTTCACCCTGCTCAGGGCCCGAGGACTCGCGAAGCCCGAACTCCACACCCGCCTGCTCCGCCGTGCTCGTCGGCATGAGAGCGAGCCCGATGCGATGAGCCCTGACGGTTCGCTCAGCTCGGGTGCGGGTGCGGGTGCGGGTGCGGGTGCGGGTGCGGGTGCGGGTGCGGGGACTGGTGCCGGGACTGGGACTGGTGCGGGAGCCGGTTCCGGTGCCGGGACTGGGACTGGTGCGGGTGTTGGAGCCGGTTCCGGTGCCGGCGTTGGCGCTGACAGTGGCGCGAGTTCTGGCGACGTGGCGCCGAAGAGTGGAGGCACCGGCGCGTGGGCGGCGCGCCTGGCTGTGAGGCGCGCGCGTACTGGTGCGTCAGGGGGCGCGGGTGAGGCGGCGGCGCCACGTGAAGAGGCGACGGCTGGTTCGGGAGGGGCGGCGGGACCACGTGACACCGGGAGGGGGGAACAGGACGCGGACGCGGGCGGGACGCCTTCTGGCGCGGCGAGCACGCGAACGGCCGCCGCGCAGGCGGCGCGTGAGGCCGCGCGGCGTGCGAGGGAGGAGCGTGGAAGCGCCGATGTGGCGGCGGTGCGTTCCGGTGCCGACACCTCGGGTGCTGGTGCGGACGTTGACGCCCGGGTGGACGCGGGAGCGGGGATGGCCGTCGCGGATGCGGGGACGGCCGGATCTGGACCCGGATCCGGACCTTTCCCCGGGCCCGACTCCGGACCCGACCCCGACCTCGACCTCGACCCCGGATCCGACTCCGACCCCGACCCCGGCTCTGGTGCCGCGGGCGGTGGCCGGGAGGCGGCGCGTCTGGCGGCCCGGCGGGCGCGGTTGAGGGGTGGGGGCACCGGCACGGCGCGTACCGGCGGGCGAGGTGGGAGTCTCCCGGGCTTCGGGGCGAGTGGTGCGGATACGGAGGGTCCGGCGGCGGGGGAGGAGAGCGGCGGCGCCGACCCGGCCCCCGGACCGGGCACCCCACCGCACTCCGGCCGGCCGCCGGCTGTGGGCTCCGTGCCCGCGCGGGAGGGGCTGGCCACCTTCGTACGGCCCCCGTTGCCCGCGCCGTTGCCCGTGCCGGAGGCGCCGGGAGAACCCGGTCCGTTTCCCGACGTTCCGGGCGGGCCCAGCCCGGACGCCCTCGCGTTCCTGGCGATCGACGCGGCCACGCGAGCGCACCAGGCGCTGACCACTCACCGCGCGCCTGTCCCACACGGCGCGCCTGTCCCACACGGCGTGCCTGTCGCACACAGCGCGCTCGCCGAAAGCGGCACCTCTGGCGTACGCGGCATCCCGGACGTACGCGGCACCCCTGTCCCACACGGCTCCCCCGCCGCACGCGAGCCGTCCGCCGCCGCCGGTCCGCTGCCTGAACTGTCGCTGGAGCACGACATCATCCGGCTCGCGGCCACCCACCCTCACTTGACCGGGCGGCGCACCCTCTCCCCGCTCTTCGCCGGCCTCGCGCGTACGGCGGGTTGCGCCGCTCCGCAACTGGCGCGCGCCGCCGCGGCCTGGCGGCAGGGCGAGGAGGCGGGGCTCACGGTGCTGGAGGACGAGTGGGACCCGCCCGCCGGTGACTTCGACCGGGCGCGCAGCACCTTGGCCGCGGCGGGGATACCCGTGACCATCCGCCGCAACCGCCTTACCCACACCACCCGTCTCCTTCAGCTCCGTTACGGTCCGGATGGCCGCTGGTATCCCTACCGAGCGGACGGCGAGGACGGGGAGGACGGGGAGTGGTGGCCCGAAGGCCCGTCCGCCGCCGACCCGTTGACCGCCATGTCAGCGGCTCTGAGGGAGGGGTGACCAAGGCCGCCCCTCCCCTCGCGTGCACGGGAGAGGGGTTCGGACGGCGAGATCGGTGGCCCGCGCGACCTGTTCCCAGGCGCCGATCTCCGCGCGCACACTGTCCAGATGGTCGAGGATCGCCTCGACGGCGTCCGCGCCGAGGGGGAGCCGGAGCGGGGTGCGTTCGGCATCCAGTGCGGTGACTATCGCGGCGGCGGCCTTGGCCGGGTCGCCGGGCGCCGTGGTGACGTTCGACTCGATCATGCGCCGGGTCGGCCCCACGGTCTCCGCGTAGGGGCCGGTCTCCTCGCTCGCGCTTCTGGCGCCGAACAGCCCGGTCCTGAAGGTACCGGGCTCCACCACCAGCACCTTGATTCCAAAGGGCGAGATTTCCTCTGCCAGTGCCTCGGACATCCCCTCCAGCGCGAACTTCGTCGCGCTGTACGCCCCGAAGCCCGGGTAGGACATCTGACCGCCCATGCTGCTGAGCTGCACGATCGCTCCGGAGCGGCGGGCGCGCATGTCCGGCAGTACGGCGCGGATGAGCGCGGCGGGGCCGAAGAGGTGCACGTCGAACATGGCTCGCAATTCGGCGTCGGTGGTCTCCTCGATGGCTCCGACGTGAGCGCGCCCGGCGTTGTTGACCAGGACATCGATCCGGCCGTGCCGGGCAATCACGTCGGACACCGTCGCCTGGATGCCCTCCATGTCGGTCACGTCGAGCCGTACGGCGTCGACTTGGCCTGGGTGGGCGCTGACAAGGTCATCCAGTGCCGGGGTGCGGCGGGCTGTCGCGACGACGGTGTCGCCGACGGCCACGGCCGCCCGCGTGATCTCGCGCCCGAAGCCGCTTCCCGCGCCCGTCACCAGCCATATTCTGCTCATCCGTACTCACCGTCCGTTGGTTCGCCCGTCGGCTTCCACGCTCTGACCGGGGCTCTTCGGGACGAGATTCTGATCGATCTTTCGGCGCGCGCTCAGAGTTCTTGGGCAATCGTTGTTGATAATTGATGTGTACAGTTGGGATTTGTTGTATTTCATGTGGCCATGGGGCCCACGCTGCACGCCGGTGCGGAGTGGCAACGTGACCGCCCCACCGCCCGTCCCCCCGCCGTCCTGACTCGCCCTGCGCGGAGGTCGAGTTCCTTTGGCCGGCCGTGACCACATGCTGACCTGCGATCTCCCCGATCTTGTCCGGGATTTTGACCGGGCCGGACCACGGGCCGGACCCCGGCCCGGACGCTCGTCCCGGCTCGTGGACCCCCGGCATATCCATGTCATGTTCGCCGAGTACGCTGCGCCGGGCGTTGGAGCAGCCATCGGGCTGGGCAGCGCGCAGACCGCAGCGAGGACGCACACAGCGCACGGAGCGAGGAGTGGCCCGATGGCCTTTCGCAAGGCGACGATGAAGAAGCAGGTGGCCGAAGCCATCGCGCAACAGGCCCCGGGGGACCGTCCGTTGGTTTCGGTGATGACTGTCTCCGGCCCCAACCCGTGGCTCAGCGTCGGACTTCTGGGCCTGATCGGACAGTTCCTGGTCAAGTACTACTTCATCACCGTCACGGATCAGGCCCTGCTCCTGCACCGTATGGCCCGGTTCTCGCAGAAGCCGAAGGAGATCGTGTACGCGATCCCGCGCGTTCAGGCGCCCCCGCTGTTCGGGGAGGTCCAGCTCAACCCGCTGTGGAGCTTCTTCTCCATGAGCCTGCCGGACTCGGCCAAGCCGGTGCGTATCAACGTGCACCGCATGTGGCGCAAGGAGTTGGAGGAGCTGCTCGCCATTGTCGGCGGCGCACCGGGCCCGCAGGGAGCGCAGCAGGGGTACGCGCCCGCGCCCCCGCAGGGTTACGCGCCCCCGCCGCCCCAGCAGGGTTACGCCCCGCAGTCGCAGCCGGGTTACGCCCCTCAGCAGCCCCAGCCCCAGCAGCCTTACACCCCGCAGCCGCCCCAACAGCCGCAGTCGCAGCCGGGCTATCAGCAGCAGCCGCAGGGCCACCCTGGCTACCAGCAGCCCCAGGAGCCGTATCCGCCCCAGCGGCCGGGCCCCTACAACGACCCCCGCGCGCCGCAGGCTGCCCCGGACCCGCAGGGGCAGCCCGGCCCCTACTACGGCAACCCCGGCCAGCCGCAGGGCGGCAACCCGTACGCGTAAGTGGCGCCTCCACGGGTGCACGCGCCCCGGCGGCCGGCCTCGCAACGCGAGTTCGGACGTCGCGCCGCCGGGTCATTCCCCGTCGCGGACATACGCGCGGGGCAGCGTGGCGCGGATCTTCGACTGCCGGTGCGGCAGTTCGTCCCAGTCGTCCATCGTCGCGGCCAGCAGCCCCTGCGCCTGGGCGAGCGCGATGAGCGTCGCGGGACGGTAGTAGAAGTCCTCGTGCAGGACGTGGTGTTCCTCGCCATCCGTCCTGTTGTAGGTGAAGTCGAAGAATCCGCCCGGTTTCAGGACACGCGGGATGTGGCTGAGGCACTCCTCGATCACCTGCGGCGGTGAGTGCGAGAAGACGCTGTGCGCGTGTGCCATGTCGAAGTGCCCGTCCGGCAGGTGGTCCAGGCGCATGTCGTCCACGAGTGTCAGGTGGGGCAGCTTCTCCTGGAGCCCGCGCGAGGCCAGTACACGCTGGGCCGCGAGCAGGATGTCCGGCGAGATGTCGAGGCCGTGATAGTGGCCCGGCGCGAGGTAGTCGATGAACCGCCATCCGGCGCGCAGATTCCCGCAGCCGATCTCCAGTAGCCGGTGCGCGGGCTGGAGCCCGTGGGAGCGCAGGTAGCTGAACTGCAACTCGCCCACCGCCTCCCAGCGTTCCTGGGTCGGGGTGCCCACGGCGGCGTTGGGGTCCCGGGCCACGTCCGAACGCATCACGCCCCGGTAGAAGGCGATGTGGTCGCCGTGCGCACCGCGCCTCAGCCACCAGTCCCGTAACATCCGGCGCGCGTGGCGTGCGTGGGGCGCGAGACGGGCGAGGCGCGCTGGTCGCGGGAGCGCGTCCCGCAGCCGTTCCAGGGCGGAGAGGCCCGAGCGGGCTCGGGAACCGGCGGATGTGCCGGTATGCGATGCGCCGTGGGAGGTGACGTCATGAGGCATGGCGGTGCCCCGCTTTCCGGGTCGTCGCGGCAGTCGAGTCCTTCCCTTCCCTCAAGCGCCCGGTTCAAGGGGAATTCGAGGAGCCGAAGGCGGACGATAACTTGATCCCATGAGTCATGTGCGCGATCAAGGACGCGACGAGGGCCAGGACGCCAGGGGATTCGGCGGCGCTCCGGATGAGGAGAGTCTTCCGGGACGGTATGGTCCTGGCGCGACCGTCCAGGTCGATCCCCGCTCCGTCGGCCCGGTACGGACGAAGTACGCGCCCGACCCGGACGGCGACCCGGATCCCGGCGAAATCGTCTGGACGTGGGTGCCTTACGAGGAGGCCGACGGCCGGGGCAAGGACCGGCCGGTCCTGATCGTCGCGCGCGAGGGCACCGGCCGGAGCGGGCACGGAGGCGAGAGTGTCCTCGCCGTACAGCTCACCTCCCGCGAGCACCACGGTGACCAGGAGTGGCTGCCGCTCGGCTCGGGGCCCTGGGACCGCGAGGGCCGGGACTCCTGGGTCGGCATCGACCGCGTGCTGCGCGTGCGACCCGGTGGTATGCGCCGCGAGGCATGCGCCTTGGACCGCGCCCGTTTCCAGGCCGTCGTGCACCGCCTCCAGCAGGTGTACGGCTGGCGCTGAGCCCCCCGGCGGTCCCTGGCCCCGGCGATCTCTGACCCCGGGGCGGCAGCAACGGGGAACGGGGCAGCACCGGGACGGCAGGCCGGGAGAGGGCACCGGTGGGAAGCTGGGAGGGGAAACCCGCAGCGGCCCCCCGTGCGGGAACCCCGCATTCTCCCACCGCTGTTGAGACCGCACAGGCTCGTACGGGCACGGGGCACGGGGCACGGGTACGGGCCGTAACCGCCGCCGACCAGCGTGCTCGGGCACGCCGATACGAGGGGTGAGACCGATGGCCGCCACAACGGACGACGCGGCTGCGCCCGACGGGGGAGGCGCACCGGGCTGGGCGAGCGCGCCCGGCGGGGGAGGCATGCCGGGCGAAGGGGGTGTGCCCGGCGGCCCCGAAGCGGGAGCGGCGGCGCGCACGAGCCCGCAGCTCGCGGCGATGCCGGAGGGCTGGACCCGGGCCCTGGCGGTGGTGGCACACCCCGATGACCTGGAGTACGGCGTGGCCGCCGGCATCGCGGAGTGGACCGCGCGCGGCAAACAGATCAGCTATCTCCTCGCGACCAGGGGCGAGGCGGGCATCGACACCATGGATCCAGCGGAGGCCGCACGAGTGCGCGAGGGGGAACAGCGCGCGAGCGCCGCCGCCGTCGGTGTCACCGATGTGCGCTTCCTGGACCACCAGGACGGGGTATTGCAAGAGGGCCCCGCGTTGCGCTCGGACATTGCTGCGGTCATCCGCGCTCTGCGCCCCGAACTGGTCATCACCGTCAACCACCGCGACACCTGGGGCGCCGCCCCGGGCGCCCCCTGGAACACCCCGGACCACCGGGCCCTGGGCCGCTCCGTCCTGGACGCCGTCGGGGACGCGGGCAACCGGTGGATCTTCACCGAACGGATGAAGAAGGACGGCGTGGGGCCGTGGGACGGGGTGCGCTGGGTCGCGGTGGCCGCCACACCCGCCGTGACCCACGCCGTGGAGGTGGGGGAGGAAGCGGCGCGCAAGGGGCTCGCCTCGCTGCTGGAGCACCGCGCCTACATCACCGCGCTCACCGACGAGGAGCCGGAGGCGTACGCCCGCTCGATCGTGGACCGGGCACTGGACATGTACGGCCAGAGCTACGGAGGCCGCCGGGCGGTGGCTTTCGAACTTCACCCCTGCTGAGGGCACCCCTGCTGAGGGCGCCGATGCTGAGGGCACCCGGACTTCGCGCTCGTCGCGGGCCACCGACAGCCGGGAGGCGGAGCGGCCCTCTCCCCTGGGGCCGCCGCACCGTCACGCGCGCTGTCACTGGCGCTGCCGCGCTGTCACTTTGCGCCGCCGCGTCAGGGACAGCAGCGTCAGCACGGCCACCGGCACCAGCAGCGCGGCGGCCAGGACGTTGAGCCAGCCGTAGC
Organism: Streptomyces axinellae; assembly: GCF_039532135.1. Classification (NCBI taxonomy): domain Bacteria; kingdom Bacillati; phylum Actinomycetota; class Actinomycetes; order Kitasatosporales; family Streptomycetaceae; genus Streptomyces; species Streptomyces axinellae. Next base: position 62,440 of record NZ_BAAARJ010000018.1, on the reverse strand, counting down.
CGGCCTGGGCGACGACGAGCCCGGAGAGGGCCCCGCCGATCCCCGCGGCGGAGTTCATGATCAGGTCGGAGAGGCCCTGCACCGCGGCGCGGGCGGGCTGGGGCACCGAGTCGGTGAGCAGCGCCGAGCCTGCCACCAGCCCGGCCGACCAGCCGAGGCCGAGCAGGAAGAGCCCGGCGGCGGACTGCGCGTGATGGCCGTTCGCCGTCCCCGCCAGCGCCGTGGCGCAGGCCAGCAGCGCCACGCCCGTCAAGAGCACGCCGAGCCGCCCGACGCGGTCCGCGAGAGCCCCCATGACCGGCGAGAACGCGTACATCCCCAGGATGTGGCCGCTGATCACCAGCCCGATCAGCTGCACCCCGGCGCCGTGCCCGCCCAGATCCACGGGGGTCATCACCATCACCGAGACCATGACGGTGTGCGACCCGGCGATGGCGGTCAGCGCCACACGCGCGGACGGGGAGGCGGCCACGGCGGCCAGCCCCGCCCGCAGCGACCGCTCGGCGCCCGATCCCTCCTCCGCGCCGCTCGCGCGGGCCAGGGCGCGCGCCGTCAGCAGCGGGTCGGGCCGCAGCATCACCTGCATCACCAGCCCCGCCACCAGGAAGACGCCCGCACCCCACAGGAACGGGCCCGCCGCCTCGGGCACGCCCAGCCCGGCGACGGACCGTCCGGCGGGCGCCGCGATGTTCGGCCCCAGTACGGCGCCGATGGTGGTCGCCCACACGACGGTCGAGATCGCCCGCGCGCGGTGCGCGGGCTCGGCCAGGTCGGCGGCGGCGAACCGCGCCTGGAGGTTCGCCGAGGTGCCCGCGCCGAACGCCGCCATTCCCACCAGCAGCAGCGGGAAGTTCCCCGCCGTCGCGGCTGCCACGACCACGAGCCCGCCCACGGCGGCCACCGCGTATGCCGTGACCAGGCCCACCCGCCGGCCGCGCCGGGCCATGAGCGCGGCGAAGGGCAGCGAGAGGAGGGCCGTCCCGATCACCGAGGAGGTGGAGGCGAGGCCCGCGACCGCCTCGGATCCGCCGATTGCCTCGGCGAGCACGGGGGCCAGCGCCACCGCCGTGGCCACCCCGAGGCCCCCGAGGATCTGGCTGACCACGAGCGCGTTCTGGATCCGCCGCCGTACAGCCCGCAGATCCCCGCCGGGAAGGAGACCGTCGGGTACGTTCCCCGGGCCGTCGGGTATGTCTCCCGGGCCGTCGGAGGTGGCAGGTGCGTCGGCTGAGTCACGGATGTCGGTCACGTCGCGCAGTGTGGCAGCCACGGGTTCTGTCCCACCATGGGGCGACGTCCCACCATGCGGCGGCGCGGCGGCGCGGCGGTGCGGCGGCGCGGTGACGTGGCGACGTGGTGGCGGGCGAGGCTGCGACGGCCCGCGGAGGCGGCGGGCGGGTCCTCAGAACAGCGGTTCGGGCAGCACACCCTCCAGCGTCAGCAGCGTGCGCTTGGTCTCCAGGCCGCCGCCGAAGCCGCCTATGCGGCCGGAGCTTTCCAGGACCCGATGACAGGGGACGACGACCGGCAGCGGATTGGCTCCCATGGCCACCCCGACCGCGCGGGCCGCGCCCGGCTCCCCGACCCGCACGGCGAGGTCCTGGTATCCCACGGTCGTGCCGTACGGCACCGAGGCGGCCAGCTCGCGCAGCACCCGCTCGTGGAATCCGCCGGTCAGCGACCAGTCCAGCGGGACCGGGAAGGGGCCGGGCGCCCCGCCGAAGTAATCCGCCAGCGCTCTCCCCGCGCTCTCCAGATGCGCCGCCGGTGAGGAAGGCGCGCCCGTATCGGATCCGGCGGGTCCGGCCCCGTCGAGGGGCGCGGCGGTCCCGAAACGGCCGGACAGCCGCGCGAGGGCCTGGTCGCGCACATGTCCCCGCGCATGGAAGACGACGTTGACCAGGCCCTTTTCGGTGGCTGCCAGCAGCAGTGGGCCGATGGCGGTGTCCCGCACCGTCCAGGCGCAGGACACCGCACCGGCCGTCTCGTTCACCGGCTCCACCGGTCCGTCAGTCATGCCCGCAGACTAGTGCCGTGACCGGCGATGTTCGCCCGTGAAGGAGCGTCGTCGTGGGGGCACCGCCCGCGCGAGCGGAGCCGAGCGTGGGGGAGCGTGCGAGCGCAAGGCGGCCGGAAGTCCTGGATCGGGGTCTCCCCCTGCTCTGGGGGTCCCTCCCGGCCGAAGGCCGGGGGAGGAGTTGAGAGCTCGGGGAAGGAGCTACCAGGACTTCCGGCCAACGCCGCGAGCGGGCGTGCCGGACGACGCGACGCGGCAAAGCTGCCGGGAGGGGCACTAGGAGCTTGCCGGGAGGGGCACTAGGACGGGCCACTGACACCGCCGCCGGCGCCGACAGCGCCGTGCGCCTCCAGGGAGCCGCGGCGCCTCACGCGTCAGCTCGTGGGAGCCGCGGCACCCTTCACCGCGTCCCGTACCACGTCCGGCTTGTTGGAGATGATGCCGTCCACACCCGCTCCGGCGACCTTCTTCGCGGTCTCGGCGTCGTTCACCGTCCAGGTGAAGACCTCCAGACGGCGGTGGTGGGGGCCCCTGACGTCGTGGGCGGCGTCCACGTACTCCTTGCTGACGTCGCCGTAGGCCGGGTTTATCTGGTCGGCGAACTTCGCGTAGGACTTCAGCTCACTCACCTTCGGCGTGCCCAGGAAGCCGGTCTTCACATCCGGCCTGTCCTGGTGCACCTTCTCGACCGCTTTGGCGTCGAAGCTCTGGATTATGAGCTTGTTCTTGGTGTGGTGCCTGTTGAGCCAGCCCTTGCGGCTCAGCGTGTCGAGGGTCTGGCGTTCGATGCCGGGGTAGAGGTCGGGCGACTTCAGCTCCAGGAGCAGTTCCTGGCGGTTCCGGTTGAGCCGGCTGAGGTACTCGTCCAGAGTCGGGACCCTCTCGCCCTCGAACTCCTTGCCGAACCAGCTGCCCGCGTCCAGCGACTTGATCTCCTTGGCGGTGAAGTCGGCGATCTTCCAGGGGGCGCGGTCCGGGAAGCGCTGCTCGACGTCGGTCGTGCGGGAGAGCGTCGTGTCGTGCATGACGATCAGCTCGCCGTCCTTGGTGCGCTGCACGTCGTTCTCGACCCACTCGATGCCGAGCTGACGGGCCTTGTCGACGGCGGCGAGCGTGTTCTCCGGCGCGTACGCGGATGCTCCCCGGTGCCCCACCGGGAGGGCGGGGCGGTGACTTGCCGGGGCTGCCGGGGCCGCTGCCCCCACGGCGGGGGCCTGGCCTGGTCTTGTCGGTGCCGCTGCCCGTTCGGCCGCAGAGGCGGTCGGGGCGACGGTGAGGAAGAGCGCGCTCATACCCAGCAGCGCACCGGCGGTGGTGGCGGTCGCAGTCAGTGGGCGTATCGACATGCGGGACTCCTCGCTTCTGTCTGTGCACGGACTGCGATGACAGTTCCCGATGCGCAATACAAACAAGCGGGGACAAAGTGGCGCGGAGCTGAACGAGGGACGTCCGAGCCGCTGACCTGCGGCGGGACAAACTGGCAGCTATCTGCCACCCGGGGACTGTTTGGGCGCGGCGGCCCATTGTCAGTGGCGAGCCGTACCGTGGATTGCATGCGGCCCAACACCGAGATCGAACGCAAGGTGGCGCCTTTCGAGGTCGTCAGCCCCTATCAGCCGAGCGGCGACCAGCCCACCGCCATCGCCGAGCTGGCCCAGCGCGTCACGGGCGGCGAGAAGGACGTCGTCCTGCTCGGCGCGACCGGTACGGGCAAGTCGGCGACGACGGCCTGGATGATCGAGAAGCTCCAGCGTCCGACCCTGGTGATGGCCCCCAACAAGACGCTCGCGGCCCAGCTGGCCAACGAATTCCGCGAGCTGCTGCCGAACAACGCGGTGGAGTACTTCGTCTCCTACTACGACTACTACCAGCCGGAGGCGTACGTCCCCCAGACGGACACCTACATCGAGAAGGACTCCTCGATCAACGAGGAGGTGGAGCGCCTCCGCCACAGCGCCACCAACTCCCTCCTCACCCGGCGTGACGTGGTCGTGGTCGCCTCCGTCTCGTGCATCTACGGCCTGGGCACCCCCCAGGAGTACGTGGACCGGATGGTGCCGCTCAAGGTCGGCGAGGAGTTCGACAGGGACCAGCTGCTGCGCCGCTTCGTCGATATCCAGTACACGCGCAACGACGTGTCCTTCACCCGGGGCACCTTCCGCGTCCGGGGCGACACCATCGAGATCTTCCCGGTCTACGAGGAGCTGGCCGTCCGCATCGAGATGTTCGGCGACGAGATCGAGGCCCTCTCCACGCTCCACCCGCTCACCGGCGAGGTCATCTCCGACGACCAGGAGCTGTACGTCTTCCCGGCCTCGCACTACGTGGCCGGCCCCGAGCGCATGGAGCGCGCCATCAACGCCATCGAGGCCGAGCTGGCCGAGACGCTCACCACGATGGAGAAGCAGGGCAAGCTCCTGGAGGCCCAGCGGCTGCGCATGCGCACGACCTACGACATCGAGATGATGCGCCAGATCGGCACCTGCTCAGGCATCGAGAACTACTCGCGGCAGATCGACGGGCGCGACCCCGGCTCGGCCCCGCACACCCTGCTCGACTACTTCCCGGACGACTTCCTGCTGGTCATCGACGAGTCCCACCAGACGGTCCCGCAGATCGGCGCGATGTACGAGGGCGACGCGGCACGCAAGCGCACCCTGATCGACCACGGCTTCCGGCTCCCCTCGGCGATGGACAACCGCCCGCTGAAGTGGGAGGAGTTCCTGGAGCGCATCGAGCAGACGGTGTACCTGTCCGCGACCCCCGGCCCCTACGAGCTGGCCCGCTCGGACGGTTTCGTCGAGCAGGTCATCCGCCCCACCGGGCTCATCGACCCGGAGGTCGTCGTCAAGCCGACCGAGGGCCAGATCGACGACCTGGTGCACGAGATCCGCGCCCGCGAGGAGCGCGACGAACGCGTACTGGTCACCACGCTGACCAAGAAGATGGCCGAGGACCTGACGGATTATTTCGTCGAACTGGGCATCCAGGTGCGTTATCTGCACAGCGATGTGGACACCCTGCGCCGCATCGAGCTGCTGCGTGAGCTGCGCTCGGGGGAGTACGACGTCCTGGTGGGCATCAACCTGCTGCGCGAGGGCCTCGACCTCCCCGAGGTCTCCCTGGTGGCGATCCTCGACGCGGACAAGGAAGGCTTCCTGCGCTCCGGCACCTCCCTCATCCAGACGATCGGCCGCGCCGCCCGTAACGTCTCCGGCCAGGTGCACATGTACGCGGACAAGGTCACCCCGGGTATGGAGCGGGCCATCGAGGAGACCAACCGCCGCCGCGAGAAGCAGATCGCCTACAACGAAGAGCACGGCATCGACCCCGAGCCGCTGCGCAAGAAGATCGGCGACATCGTCGCGGACATCGTCCGTGAGGAGATCGACACCGAGGCACTGCTGGAGACGGGCTACCGCCAGCGGGACGAGACCGGCAAGGGCGGCAAGGCGGCCAAGGGCAGGGCGACGGCCCCCACTCCGGCCAAGGGCAGGGCCAAGGCGGGCGAGCTCACCGACCGGCCCGCCGCCGACCTCGCCGAGACCATCGAAGAGCTGACCGAGCGGATGCGGGCCGCGGCGGCGGAGTTGCAGTTCGAGGTGGCCGCCCGGCTGCGCGACGAGGTGGGGGAGCTGAAGAAGGAGCTGCGCCAGATGAAGGAGGCGGGGCTGAAGTAACGCGGGGCTCAAGTAGCGGGCTGGGGGCGAAGCTGGGGGCAAGCAGCGCCCCGGCCGAGTGCCCCGGCCGAGTGCCCCGGCCCAGCGCACCCCCGGCGGGCGAGAAGCCGTGAGACCTGGGGAGTGTTGCAACAACGACACAATGGAGCCGCTCGCGGAACGGGCTGTCACCCGTCTTGCGTAGGGTTCTGCGGGTGGTGGCCGCCGGTCCGTGGCGGTCGCGTTGTCGAGAGGGGACGCACGTGTCGGTCAACTTGTCCAAGGGCCAGGCGATCAGCCTCCAGAAGAGCGACGGGGGCACTCTGACGGCCGTCCGGATGGGGCTCGGCTGGCAGGCCGCACCGCGCCGGGGGCTCTTCGGGAAGCGCACCAAGGAGATCGACCTCGACGCCTCGGCGGTGCTCTTCGCCGACAAGCAGCCGGTCGATGTGGTCTTCTTCCGGCACCTGGTCAGCGATGACGGGTCCGTCAAGCACACCGGTGACAACCTGGTGGGCGGCGCGGGCCAGGGCGGCGACGATGAGGCGATCATGGTGGATCTCCAGCGCGTGCCCGTCCACATCGACCAGATCGTCTTCACGGTCAACTCCTTCACCGGGCAGACCTTCGCCGAGGTCGAGAACGCCTTCTGCCGCATCGTGGACGAGACCAACGGCCAGGAGATGGCCCGCTACACGCTCACCGGCGGCGGTGACTACACGGCGCAGATCATGGCCAAGGTGCACCGCCAGGGCAGCGGCTGGCAGATGACGGCCCTCGGCGACCCGGCCAACGGCCGCACCTTCCAGGACCTGATCCCGGTGATCCTTCCGAAGCTCTGATGCCGTGACCGGCGGGGCCTGGCGGGACCGGCCGCCGGCCCACAGCGGCAGGGCACACGGGCAGGGCACACGGGCAGGCCGCACAGCGGGACGGGCAGGCCACACAGCGGGCCGCAGGGGGAGGCGCGAGGATGACGGCGGAACTGGTCAGGGGGCAGAACCATCCGTTGCCCTGGAGCCGGGTGGAGATCAGGGTGTCGGTCGGCACTCCGGTCATCGCGGGGGCGACCCTCAACGACGCGCGGGGACGGATGCGCGACGCCGGATGGTTCGCCCACCCCGCTGAGCCGCAGCTGCCCGGGCTGGAGGTCTCCCGCCAGGCCGCCGCTGTGCACCGCCTCGCCGTCGATCTGGCGGCACTGCCGCAGGACGCGCACCGGGTCAACGTCCTGCTGGCGCTGCCGGACGGAGTCGGCGGCCCCGCGAGCTTCGCCGAACTGGCCGCGCCCTTTGTCGCCGTCACCGGTCTGGGGGGTGACGAAATCGCGAGCTACACCCTCACCGGGCTGGGCGCCGAGTCCGCCGTCGTCGCGCTGGAGCTGTACCGCAGGCAGGACGCGTGGAAGGTGCGGGCCGTCGGCCAGGGGTACGCGGCGGGGCTCGCCGCGATGCTCGGCGACCAGGGCCTGCCCGACGCACGGCAGCTCGCCGAAAAGATCAACGAGGCCGTGGCCGCCGGAGTGGCCCGCTCGATAGCGCCCCCGGGACCGGGTCCGGCCACCAGCGGCGCTCGGGTCAACTACCAGCACCCGCGCCGGACCGCCACCCCGCAGCCCGAACCCCGGCCCCAGCCACCGCAGCAGCCCGTCGCCGGGGACGCCCCCGGCTGGTCGATGGAGGAGCGGCTCTACAACCAGGTGTGGGGCATGTTCGAGGATCTGGCCCGCACGGTCGCGGCCTACCGCTCCGCAGTGGACTTCGCCGACTCCCGGATGGAGCGCGAGCTGGAGAAGGTCCTGGACGACCCGCGCACCCGCGTCGGCCCCGCGGCAGACGCGGCCCGCACCGAGGCCAGGGCCAAGCACCGCGCTCTGGTCGCACAGGCGCAGGCCGTGCTGGACCGGGACATCGATCAGCTGGTGGCCGAGGCGGAGGTGGTCGAGCCCGCGCTCCCGCCCGCGCTGGCCCGCTGGGACAACCCCGTCTGGCAGGCGTACCGGCCACCCGCCGAGCGCCCCATGGCCCTGCGCGTGGGCGACCTCAGCCTTCCGGAAGCCGCTGGCCTGCGCATCCCCATGCTGCTGCGGCTCCCGCTGGATCGCGGCCTGTGGATCGACAGCGGACGCCGCTCCGGCTGCGACGGCCTGACGTCCGGCGACGAACTGCGGGGGCTCGCCGCACAGACGGCGACGGCGCTGGCGGCCCGGCTGATCGCCGCTCATCCGGCGGGCGAGTTCTCGGCGCATGTCATCGACCCTGCGGGCTCGGCATCCGGTGCGCTCGCGCCGCTGGTCGATTCCGGCGCGCTGGAGATGCCGCCGGCCGCGGGCGCCGCGGGCGTCTCCGCCGTACTGGAGCGGCTGACGCAGCGCGTGGACCTGGTGCAGATGGCTGTGCGCAGCGGTGCCACCGACGCGCTGCCCGCCGATCTCGACCCCGGTGACCAGCTGCTGATCGTCCACGACTTCCCGCACGGCTTCGACGACCGTGCTGTCACCCAGCTCCGCTATCTCGCCGATGAGGGCCCTTCAGTCGGGGTCGGGCTGATGATGGTCGCCGACCGTGACGATGCCCGGGGCTACGGACCGGTGCTCGACCCTCTGTGGCGCTCCCTGATGCGGCTCACGCCGGTCCCCGAGGGCCATCTCGCCGACCCCTGGGTCGGGCACGCGTGGACGTACGAGCCACCCCTGGCGCCCAGCGGTAGCCAGGTGCTTCCGCAGGTGCTCCGCACAGTCGTGGCCGGACGGCGGTCCCGCGGGTACTGAGCCGTCCCGAACGTTGTTCCGCGGAGCTGTCCGCGCCGCCGGTCCACTCCGTGACCCCGCCCCGTCGTCACTCCGTGACCCCGCCGTCCTCGGTCCACTCCGTGACCCCCCCGTCCTCGGTCCACTCCGTGACCCATCAGCGGGTCCACTCCGTGGACTTTCACTTTGCCTTTATATGGGATTGCTTTACTCTTTCTTTCAACGGAGGGGAGTATTCCCAGCCACGCGGTGATCCCGTCAATACGGACCGGCCAAGGCCGGCCCCGGGGCGCCGGCCCGGTCCGTCTTGGGCGGCGAGACCAGGTGGAAGAGACCTCCGGCCCATGCTCGTAGCCAAGCCGGAGGATTTTGTGGAAATCTCCATGACTGTCTGGGTGCTGACCATCGTCGGTCTCTGCGCCCTCATCGCCGCCGACTTCTTCATCGGTGGCCGAAAACCGCACGACGTCTCCCTCAAGGAGGCGGGGATCTGGACCACGGTCTGGGTCGTGCTCGCCGCGCTCTTCGGAGTCGGCCTGCTGTTTTTCGGCAACGCCCAGGCATCCGGTGAGTTCTTCGCCGGATTCATCACCGAGAAGTCGCTCAGCGTCGACAACCTCTTCGTCTTCATCCTGATCATGGCGAAGTTCTCGGTGCCCTCGATCTACCAGCAGCGCGTGCTGATGGTGGGTGTCCTGATCGCGCTGGTGCTGCGCGGCATCTTCATCGCGGCCGGCGCCGCGATCATCGCGTCCTTCTCCTGGGTCTTCTTCATCTTCGGCGCCTTCCTCATCTGGACCGCGTGGAAGCTGATCCAGGAGGCGCGCTCGGACGAGGAGGAAGAGGAGTGGGAGGAGAACCGCCTGCTCAAGGCGGTCGAGCGGCGCTTCCCGTCCACGGACAAGTACCACGGCACCAAGCTGTTCATCGTCGAGAACGGCAAGCGGCTGATGACGCCGATGCTGATCGTGATGCTCGCCATCGGCACGACGGACATCCTGTTCGCGCTGGACTCGATCCCCGCGATCTTCGGCCTGACCCAGGACCCGTACATCGTCTTCACCGCCAACGCCTTCGCGCTGATGGGCCTGCGCCAGCTCTACTTCCTCCTCGGCGGTCTGCTGAGGAAGCTGGTCCACCTGTCCTACGGGCTCTCGGTGATCCTCGGCTTCATCGGCGTCAAGCTGGTGCTGCACGCCCTGCACGAGTCGGGGGTGCACGTCCCGGAGATCAGCATCCCCGTCTCCCTCGGCGTCATCTGCGCCGTGCTGGTCGTCACCACCATCACCTCACTGATGGCCGCCAAGAAGCAGGAGGCCCAGGAGCGGGAGAAGGCCGCGGACGGGGAGCCGGACGGGCAGCCGAACGCGAACGCGAGCGCGAACGCGAGCGCGGGCGACGCGCACGAGACCGACGCCGAGCGCAAGGCGGACATCGACTCCTGAGTGCCGACCTCGACTCCTGAGCGCCCCGAGCGGACCGCGGCCCACTCGTAGGCCCCGGCCCGCCCCGCACCTCCCGGCCCCGCCCCACCACTCCTTCCGGTAGGGGGCGGGGCCGGGAGCCCGTCGTCCTCGGCCGTCTTCGGCGTCAGCGGGTGACGGTCACCTCGCGAGCGGAGCGGGTCCCGTTGACGGTCACCGCAAGGGTGACCTTGCCGGGCCGGTTGCCGGTGAGCGCGCCGCTGTCCGGATCGTACGAGGCCACACAGCGCCCCCTGGGCACCGTTCCCCGCACGCAAAGCCCCGGCGAGCCCGGCCAGTCGGCGCTCATCGGCCAGCCCACCGGAATGTGCCGGGCCCCGGCCCCGGCGCCCTGCGTGACCGCCGCCGACACGTCGGCCGTGCCCCCCACCCGCAGACGCGTGGGCGCCTCCAGCGACAGCCCGTCCACGTGCGCGCGGGTCTGTACGGAGATCCAGCCGCCCTCGCGCGGCGGCCTGCCCGCATCGACGCCCAGCAGGGACCAGCCCGTGAAGCCGCCCTCGTCCGGCGGCGCCGCGGGAGCCTTGCCCGCGTTGCCGTTCACCAGGTAGGGGACGCCGTCCACGCGGGAGGCGTCGAAGACCCCGACATGGCCGCCGACCAGGAGCGCGCCCTTGCCACTGCGGGAGCGGAAGTCGGCCAGCCAGTCCTCCAGCAGGTCGGCCTCGCGCCGGTCGGTGAGCCTGCTGGCCCGCTGTGGGGTCGGATCGCGCGGCGGCACATGTTCGATGACGGCCACCGAGCCGACGCGGCTGTCCTTCGCGGCCTTGTCCAACTCCCGCCGCAGCGCGCGGAACTGCTCGTATCCGCCGCCCCGCACCGTCAGCGAGGAGGTGTCCAGGGTGATGAAGCGGGTCCCCCGGTGGTCGAAGGTGCGCTGGGCCGGGCCGAACTCGTTGACGAAGTTGCTGATGGAACCGCCCATCACCTCGTGGTTGCCCGGCACGTAGTACCAGTTGACGGCATCGCCCAGCTCCTCCGTCAGCACCTTGCGGGCGAACTTCAGATCCTCCGGCGAGCCCTCGTCCACCAGATCCCCGTTGACGACGACGAAGTCCGGCCGTGCGGCGCGGATCTCCCGCAGCGTGCGGCGCGCCTGGCGCACGATGCCGCTGTCCGGCTCGCGGGCTACGAACTGGGCGTCCGAGAGCACGGCGAACCGCCAGTCGCGGCCCGCCGTGTCCGAGGCCGTGGAGATCAGCGGATCGTGCGGGCGCGCGTCGGGCGGCAGGTCCACATCCGGCGGGGTGCGCGCCACCAGTTCGTCCAGCACCACCGAGCCCGTGTACTGGGCGGTGGGCCGGGTCTCGGCGAGGTAGATGCGGTGCAGCTTGAGGGGGTAGGCGACGCCGTCCGGCACCTCGAAGGTGATCTGCCGCCAGTCCCGCCACTCGACCACCGGACCGCGCAGCACCTGGTCGGTGCCTGTGGCGTCCTTGAGCTGGAGGGAGGGCCACGCGCCGGAGCCGTCGCCTCTGATCCACATGGTGAAGCTCTTCGGCTGTCCGGCGACGGCACGGTCGGCGGGCGGGGTGACGTAGGCGGCGCGGGTGGCCGTCGACTGGGTGAAGTCGTAACTGAGCTTGAGGCCGTCGCCGTCCTTGCCCGAGGACTCGGGGGCGATCGCGCCGCTGGCGCGGGCCGCGCTGAAGGTCCATCCGGCCGCGTCCTCGAAGTCCGCGACCTTCTGCTCCCGCAGACCCACCGTCAGCGCGAGGTGTGTGGTGCGGCCGGCGACGGTGACGGTCAGGACATCGGAGGCGGACTCCTGCCCGGTGCGGGCGCGGACGGTGAACCCGCCGGTGGCAGCGGCGTCGTCGTACGGGGTGACCGTGAAGCGCGAACGGTCGTAGTCCAGCCGCACATCGGAGGGCTCCACCGGGGCGCTGTTCCCCTGCGCGTCGTAGCCGACCAGCCCGAACGAGGCCGTCGCGCCACTGTCCTGGAGCCCGACCCGGTCCGTGGTGGGCCGTACGCGCGCCAGCTTGCCGAGCACCCTCAGCTCCGTCGCACCCCTGGCCGCACCGCTGCGTGCCGTCACCTTGGTGCTGCCGGTGCGGCGCGCGTGGAAGACGCCCCTCGCGTCGCTCCGGCCGACGCCGGGACGGGCCGAGAACCAGCCGGGGCGGGGCGCCTCGGTGGCGGGGCCGTAGGTCTCGTCGTACGCGGTGGCGGTCAGCTTTCTGGTGAGGCCGGGGAAAACGCGCTCCGGATGCCCGCCGGGAACGTTGTCGGCTGTGGGGGCCTTGTCCGGGTCGGTCGCCGTTTTCACCCAGTATCCGGACAGCCGGCCCGAGCCCTCGGGGGCGGTGAGCGCCAGCCCGTTGGCGACCTCGCGCTCCTCGCCGTCGGAGGGCGCGTTCTCCAGTCGCAGCTTTTCGGCGCCCGGCTCGCGCGCCAGAAGTGTGGAGGAGCCGCCCCCGTCGAGGTTGAGGGCGTTGTAGGCGCCCAGCTTCCTCATCATCAGCGCCAGCTCGGTCAGCGTCACCCCGCCCGAGGCCGCCTGACGGCCATCGACGGTGAGGACGTGCATGGTGCCGCCGTCCTTGGAGAAGCCGACAGCGGTACGGGGAGCGGCCGTGTTGTTCGGCCTGCCCTCCCAGTCCTGCGCCGCGCCGTCCACCACCAGCACTCCGCGTCCGCCGACTGCCGTACGGGGAACGGGAGAGCCGTCCTCGGTTCGCACGTGGTACTCCACGGACACCGGGTCGCCGGTACGCAGCGCCGCCAGCCGCTGCGCGCCCTTGCCCCGTCCGAGCAACACGGTCACTCCTTCGGGTACGGGTCCCTTGCCCGGCTTCTCGGAGACCGAGGTCACCTTCCCGTCCTCGACGGTCACCTCGATGGCGTCGGCCGCCTGATCGACCGTCAGCCCCCGGTCGGCCTCGCCCCACTGCGCGTCGTAGAGCCCGATGCCGTCCTGCGGGACGTTGGCCGCGTCACGGCCGTCCAGCCGCGCCGTGCCGCCGGGGAGGGCGAGGGTCCCCTCGAAGTACAGGTCCAGCACGCGCCCGGCCGCCCCAGGGCCGATACCGACCGCCTCCGAGGTGCCGGGCGCGGGGGAGTGGGTGGGGCGCCCGTCGCGCACGCCGGGGCCCAGGGGGGCGCCCGTCTCGTTGATGTCGAAGAAGTCGGCGTTGAAGGCCGCGACCGTGCGCCGCCCCTTGCCGGGGTCGTGGTCCCTGGCCAGTTCGCTGACCGGCTTGCGCCCTGACACCTTGCCGGAGGAGAGGTAGTCGGCCGTCGCTCCCTTGTTGCCGCTGCCCAGCCGGAGACTGAGCGCGTCGGCCCGGAGCCATTTGTCGGACTCCAGCCGTTCGAACGAGGTGAGCCGGGCGCCGGGCGCGACGGGGCGGGTGGTGCGGGACAGCTCCATGCCGTCGCCGTCGGCGACTGACCGGGGGTGCGCCCGCACGCTTCCCGGGGACGTGGCGGCGCCCGGGGAGGCCAGGGCCGCGCCGGCCGGAAGGAGACCGGCCAGGAGCGTGGAAACGGCCGCTGCCGGGAGCAGCGACCGCAGGAGGAGTCTTCGGGGTGAACGGCTCGGTGACCGTCGTGCGCGTGCGTGGACTTGTCTCACAACGTCCCCCACAAACACCAGTGTTCTCCGTGCTTTCTGCGCAGAGTGCCGCACAGCGTCCCAAGAGGGACCGGTCTACACCAGAGGTCTGTAGTGAAATCGAGGGAAACATCCGCCCGTACGGCCCCACACATCCCAGCGTTCACGGGGCGGCTCTGCACGTGCGTTCGAGAAGGCGTCACCCGTCAGGGGATGGGGGTGGCGGGGGGATCCTCAGCCGGCGGTGAGCTTGCCGCCGCTCTCCTTGACGGGAACGGAGGGGAGCGGCTTGGTGGCCGGGCCCTGGGCGACCTTGCCGGTGTCCGCGTGGAACCGGCTGCCGTGCAGCGGGCACACGGCCTCGCCGTTCTGAATCTCGCCCAGCAGGCTGCCCTGGTGGGTGCACACGCTGCTGAACGCCTTGAACTCGCCCTTCTTCGGCTGCGAGACGAGCAGCTTCTCCTTGTGGTACAGCTTGGCGCCGCCCACCGGGACGGCGCCCGCCGCGCCGAGATCGACGGGCTTGTCGGGGCTCCCCGAGCTGTCGGACGTGCCGCCCTCGCCACCGCATGCCGCGGTGGTGAGGCCGAGCGCGGCAAGAGCGGCCCCGCACAGGACGGTACGGCGCGTGGCCTGCGGATCAGTGTCTGTCACGATCCGTACTCTACGTCCTGATCCGCGCCTCCGGCCCGGCCCCGTCCCTCACCTCACTGCTTGCGCGCGGCCGTCTTCTTGGCCGCCGCAGTCTTCTTGGCGGGGGCCTTCTTGGCCGCGGTCTTCTTCGCCGCGGTGGTCTTCTTGGCCGCCGCCGCTGCCTTCTTCGCGCCCCCTGCCTTCGTGGCGGCCGTCTCCTTGGCTGCCTTTTTCCTGGCCGGGGCGGACGACTTCCGGCCGCTGCCGGCCTTCACTGGCGTGGCGTCGCTGACGCGGTCGCCCAGCACGTCGCGCAGGAACTTGCCCGTGTGGCTGGCCGGGTGGGCCGCCACCTGCTCGGGGGTGCCCTCCGCGATGACGAGGCCGCCGCCGCTGCCGCCCTCGGGGCCCAGGTCCACGACCCAGTCGGCCGTCTTGATGACGTCGAGGTTGTGCTCGATGACCATCACCGAGTTGCCCTTCTCGACCAGGCCATCCAGGACGCCGATGAGCTTGCGGATGTCCTCGAAGTGCAGCCCCGTCGTCGGCTCGTCCAGGACGTAGACCGTGCGGCCCGTCGAGCGCCGCTGCAACTCGCTGGCGAGCTTCACCCGCTGGGCCTCGCCGCCCGAGAGGGTCGGCGCCGACTGGCCCAGGCGGACGTAGCCGAGGCCGACGTCGTTGAGGGTGCGCAGGTGGCGCGCGATGCCGGGCACTGCCTCGAAGAAGTCCATGGCCTGCTCGATCGGCATGTCCAGGACCTCGGCGATGTTCTTGCCCTTGTAGTGCACCTCCAGGGTCTCCCGGTTGTAGCGCGCACCGTGGCAGACCTCGCAGGGGACGTACACGTCCGGCAGGAAGTTCATCTCGATCTTGATCGTGCCGTCACCGGCGCAGTTCTCGCACCGGCCGCCCTTGACGTTGAAGGAGAAGCGGCCCTGCTGGTAGCCGCGGACCTTCGCCTCCGTCGTCTCCGCGAACAGCTTGCGGACGTGGTCGAAGACGCCGGTGTACGTCGCCGGGTTGGAGCGCGGGGTGCGGCCGATGGGCGACTGATCGACGTGCACCACCTTGTCCACCAGGTCGTCGCCCTCGACGCGGGTGTGCCTGCCCGGCACGGACCTGGCGCCGTTCAGCTCCCGCGCCAGGTGCGTGTAGAGGATGTCGTTGACCAGCGTCGATTTGCCGGAACCCGAGACTCCGGTGACGGCCGTCAGCACGCCCAGCGGGAAGGAGGCGTCGATGTCCCGCAGGTTGTTCTCCCGGGCGCCCCGCACCGTCAGCTGCCGCGAGGGGTCCACCGGCCTGCGTACGGCCGGCGTCGGGATCTCGCGCTTGCCGGAGAGGTAGTCGCCGGTCACCGACTCCGCGTTGCTCAGCAGCTCCTTCAACGGGCCGCTGTGCACGACCTTGCCGCCGTGCTCCCCGGCCCCCGGGCCGATGTCCACGACCCAGTCGGACGCCTTGATGGTGTCCTCGTCGTGCTCGACGACGATGAGGGTGTTGCCCAGGTCGCGCAGCCGCACCAGGGTCTCGATCAGCCGGTGGTTGTCGCGCTGGTGCAGGCCGATGGACGGCTCGTCCAGGACGTAGAGCACGCCCACGAGCCCCGAGCCGATCTGGGTGGCGAGCCGGATGCGCTGGGCCTCGCCGCCGGAGAGGGTGCCCGCGGCGCGGTTGAGGGTCAGATAGTCCAGGCCGACGTCCACCAGGAAGCGCAGCCGCTCGTTGACCTCCTTCAGGACCCGCTCGGCGATCGTCTTCTCGCGGCCGGTCAGCTTCATCTCGCGCAGGAATTCGGCGCACTCGCTGATCGACATCGCGGAGACCTCCGCGATGGACTTCCCCTGCACCGTGACCGACAAGATCAGCGGCTTGAGGCGGGTGCCCTCGCACGCCGGGCAGTTCACCTCGCGCATGTAGCCCTCGAAGCGCTCCCGGCTGCTGTCGGTCTCCGCCTCCGAGTGCCGCCGCTTGACGAAGGAGAGCGCGCCCTCGAACGCCGTGGTGTAGGCGCGCTCGCGGCCGTAGCGGTTGCGGTAGCGCACCTCGACCTGCGTCTTGTGGCCGTACAGCAGCGCCTTCTTGGCGCGCGCCGGCAGGCCCGCCCACGGGATGTCGGTACGGAAGCCGAGCGCGTCGGCCAGCGCGTTGATCAGGCGGGCGAAGTAGTCCTTCGTGTGCCCGTGCGACCAGGGGTGGATGGCGCCCTCGTCCAGCGACTTGTCCTCGTCGGGGACGATCAGCTCCGGATCGACCTCCATCTGGGTGCCGATGCCGGTGCACACCTGGCAGGCGCCGAAGGGGGAGTTGAAGGAGAACGAGCGCGGCT
The DNA here is from genome assembly GCF_039532135.1 of Streptomyces axinellae. Classification (NCBI taxonomy): domain Bacteria; kingdom Bacillati; phylum Actinomycetota; class Actinomycetes; order Kitasatosporales; family Streptomycetaceae; genus Streptomyces; species Streptomyces axinellae. The sequence goes on along the minus strand of NZ_BAAARJ010000018.1, from coordinate 46,007 downwards.
CCAGCTCCTCGAAGGAGAGGTCGTCCTGCGGGCAGTACAGGTGCTCCGAGTACATCCGCTCGCGCTGCGGATCGTCCTGGTCCAGATCGACGAAGTCGAGGATGATCATGCCGCCGGAGAGCCCGAGCGCGGTCTCCACCGAGTCCGTCAGCCGCCGCTTGGCACTGCTCTTGACGGTGAGGCGGTCGACGACCACCTCGATCGTGTGCTTTTCCTGCTTCTTCAGCGTGGGCGGCTCGGACAGCTGGATGGTCTGCCCGTCCACCCGGGCGCGGCTGTAGCCCTTGGTCTGCAACTCGGCGAACAGGTCCACGAACTCGCCCTTGCGCTCGCGCACCAGCGGCGAGAGGACCTGGAAGCGGCTGCCCTCCTCAAGGTCGAGCACCTTGTCCACGATGGCCTGCGGCGACTGCCGGGAGATCGGGCGCCCGCAGACCGGGCAGTGCGGCTTGCCGATCCGGGCGTAGAGCAGCCGCAGATAGTCGTAGACCTCGGTGATGGTGCCGACGGTGGAGCGCGGGTTGCGCGAGGTGGACTTCTGGTCGATCGAGACGGCCGGGGAGAGGCCCTCGATGAAGTCGACATCGGGCTTGTCCATCTGCCCGAGGAACTGCCGTGCGTACGCGGAGAGCGACTCCACGTAGCGGCGCTGCCCCTCCGCGAAGATCGTGTCGAAGGCGAGCGAGGACTTCCCCGAGCCGGACAGACCGGTGAAGACGATGAGGGAGTCGCGGGGGAGATCGATCGAGACATTCCGGAGATTGTGCTCGCGAGCGCCACGGACGAGAAGACGGTCGGCCACGCCGGTTGGCACCTTTCATGTGAGAAGCGGGACCCGCGGCGGCGCGGGGATCCCCGACCAAGAGTAGGACGGCGCCGGCCGGAGTGTCGTTCGCTTCCGGGACAGGAGCCTCCACGAGCCTATAGCACGTGCTTTCGAATTGCGGCCGGTCCTGCCATCTTCCACTCGAAGGAGTGGCCGGACTAGCTTTGGATCATGACGACGCCCACGCACGACGCCGAACTCGTACGGACCGCGACCGAGGACCTGCTGAGCGCCACCGTCAAACTCGACCCGTCAGCGATCGCGGAGCCCTCCCACCTGCCCGGCTGGACCCGGGGTCACGTGCTGACCCACCTCGCGCGCAACGCCGACGCCCTCGTCAACGTCCTGGCGGGCAAGCCCATGTACGCGAGCGCCGAGGCCCGCGAAGCCGACATCGAGCACGGCGCGACCCGAAATCTGGACGACCAGGTCGATGACGTGCGCACCAGTGCGTCCCGGCTGGAGAGCGCCTTCGCCTCGCTCGGTGAGGAGGACTGGGGCCGCACCGTCACCCTGCGCAACGGCGTGACCGATCTCGCTTCCGCTCTCCCCTTCCGCCGCTGGGCCGAGGTCGAGCTGCACCACATCGACATGGGCATCGGATACCGGCTGGAAGACCTCTCGGGCACGTTCCTCGACCGGGAGCTGGCCGGCATGGCCCGCCGCTTCCTCGGCCACCCCGACATTTCCGTGGCCCTCGAACTGCGCGCCGAGGACGGCAGGACCTGGCGTACCGGCGCCCCGGAGGCCGGTGCGGAGGGCCCCTTGGTGGTGGTCGGCAGCACGGTCGCGCTCGTCGGCTGGCTCACAGGGCGCACCACCGGCAGCGGGCTCTCGGCGCGGGGGTCTTTGCCCGCGCTGCCCGCGCTCTAGGCTGCCCGCACTCTAGGGTTGCGGCATGCCTTACAGCGGAGTGGTGCGGGTCGGCGGACCCGCGGACGTGCACGAGCTGCCGGAGCTGATGATCTCCAAGGCGGCCGTCGGCCCCATGAACAACAACGCGTATCTGCTGCGCTGCCGGGCCACCGGCGAGCAGCTGCTGATCGATGCCGCGAACGAGCCGGAGACCCTGCTGCGGCTGATCGGCGAGGACGGCATCGCCTCCGTCGTCACCACCCACCGGCACGGCGACCACTGGCAGGCGCTCGCCGAAGTGGTCGCCGCCACCGGCGCCCGCACCTTCGCCGGCCGGTACGACGCCGAGGGCATCCCCGTGCCGACCGACGTACCGGTCGAGGACGGGCAGACGCTGCGGGTGGGCGAGGCGGAACTGACAGCCCGTCATCTGGTCGGGCACACCCCCGGCTCCATCGCCCTGGTCTACGACGACCCCCAGGGGCACCCGCACCTGTTCACCGGGGACTGCCTCTTCCCCGGCGGCGTGGGCAACACCCACGGTGACCCGGAGGCGTTCGCCCGCCTCATCGACGACGTCGAGCACAAGCTGTTCGCACAACTGCCCGACGAGACCTGGGTGTACCCCGGGCACGGCGACGACACCACCCTCGGCGCCGAGCGCCCCCACCTGGCGGAGTGGCGGGAGCGCGGCTGGTAGGCGACGGCGGACGGGCTGCGGGCGGGCGGCGGACCGCCGCCCGCCCGCGGTGACCACGGCACCGCGCGCCGGCCGCCACCGATGCCGGCCGGCGCCGATGGCTGTCACTCCGTGGCTGTCACCCCGCGCCAGTAGGGTGTGCGTCATGGCAGACCCCACCAGCTACCGTCCCAAACCGGGAGAGATCCCCGACTCGCCCGGGGTCTACCGCTTCCGTGACGAGCACCGCAGAGTCATCTACGTCGGCAAGGCCAAGAGCCTGCGCCAGCGGCTGAACAACTACTTCCAGGACCTCGCCGGGCTGCACCCTCGCACCCGCACGATGGTGACGACGGCCGCCTCCGTGGAGTGGACGGTCGTCACCACCGAGGTCGAGGCGCTCCAGCTCGAATACACCTGGATCCAGGAGTACGACCCCCGCTTCAACGTCAAATACCGCGACGACAAGAGCTATCCGTCGCTCGCCGTGACGATGAACGAGGAATTCCCCCGCGTCCAGGTGATGCGCGGCCCCAAGAAGAAGGGCGTGCGCTACTTCGGCCCCTACGGCCAGGCGTGGGCCATCCGCGAGACGGTGGACCTGATGCTGCGGGTCTTCCCCGTGCGCACCTGCTCCGCCGGGGTCTTCAAGCGCTCGGCCCAGATCGGCCGCCCCTGTCTGCTGGGCTACATCGGCAAGTGCTCGGCGCCGTGCGTGGGCCGCATCAGCCCCGAGGACCACCGTCAACTGGCCGAGGAATTCTGCGACTTCATGGCCGGGCACACCGGCACCCAGCTGCGCCGCCTGGAGCGCGAGATGCAACAGGCCGCCGAGGAGATGGAATACGAGAAGGCGGCCAGGGTCCGGGACGACATCGACGCGCTGCGCCGCGCGATGGAGAAGAACGCGGTGGTGCTCACCGACGCGACCGACGCCGACCTGATCGCCGTGGCCGAGGACGAGCTGGAGGCCGCCGTCCAGATCTTCCACGTACGCGGCGGGCGGGTACGCGGCCAGCGCGGCTGGGTCACCGACAAGGTGGAGGAGATCGCCACCCCCGAGCTGGTCGAGCACGCGCTCCAGCAGCTCTACGGCGAGGAGCGCGGGGACGCCGAGGGCAGCAGCGGCAGCGGCGGTGTGCCCAAGGAGGTGCTGGTCCCCGCGCTGCCGGATCCGGTCGAGCCGATAGCGCAATGGCTGGCCGGGCGCCGGGGCTCCCATGTGAGCCTGCGCATCCCGCAGCGCGGCGACAAGCGCGCGCTGATGGACACGGTGCGGCGCAACGCCGAGCAGGCGCTCGTGCTGCACAAGACCAAGCGCGCCTCGGACCTGACCACCCGCTCCCGCGCCCTGGAGGAGATCGCCGAGGCGCTGGACCTGGACTCGGCGCCGCTGCGTATCGAGTGCTTCGACATCTCCCACCTCCAGGGCGACGACGTGGTGGCCTCCATGGTCGTCTTCGAGGACGGCCTGGCCCGCAAGAGCGAGTACCGCCGCTTCCAGATCAAGTCCTTCGCGGGCCAGGACGACGTCCGCGCCATGCACGAGGTCATCAGCCGCCGCTTCCGCCGCTATCTGCTGGAGAAGCAGAAGACCGGCGAGTGGCCTGAGGAGGAGCTGGGCGGCGAACTGGAGACGGGCCCCGCCCCCGCCGCCCCGGCCCCCGCACACCCCGCCCCCGCGGGTGCGGGCGCCGACGGTCAGTCCGGTCAACCCGCCGCGGGGGCGGCGCGGGATGAGGACGGGCGCCCGCGGAAGTTCGCCTACCCCCCGCAGCTCGTGGTGGTGGACGGCGGACAGCCGCAGGTCGCGGCGGCTCGCGCGGCGCTGGACGAGCTGGGTATCGACGACGTCGCCATCTGCGGCCTGGCCAAGCGCCTGGAGGAGGTCTGGATCCCCGGCGAGAGCGATCCCGTCGTCCTGCCGCGCACCAGCGAGGGCCTGTACCTGCTGCAACGGGTTCGTGACGAGGCGCACAGGTTCGCCATCCGGTATCAGCGCGGCAAGCGCGGCAAGCGGCTGCGCAGCAGTCCGCTGGATGCCGTGCAGGGCCTGGGGGAGACCCGTAAGAAGGCCCTGCTCAAGCACTTCGGCTCCGTCAAGAAGCTGCGCGCCGCCACGGTGGAGGAAATCTCCCAGTGCCCCGGGATCGGCCGGAAGACGGCCGAGACGGTCGCCGCGGTGCTGGCCGGATCCGCGCCCTCGGCGCCCGCGGTGAATACCGCGACCGGTGAGATTGTTGAAGAAGAGTGACCAAGCACCAATAAGATCGACAAAGCGGACAAAGGCCCGTGTGAAGGGGCCGAACAGAAACCGGCGGGGGATGACAGCATGAGCGCGGAACGCGAGCAGCGCGGAGACGGAGCAGTGGTGAGTACGCTCAACCCGGCCGAGTCGGCCGACCGGGCCGATACGGACGCCGCGGCAGGCGCCACGATCCCGGAGCTGGTGATCATCTCCGGGATGTCCGGTGCCGGCCGCAGCACCGCGGCCAAATGCCTGGAGGACCTCGGCTGGTTCGTGGTCGACAACCTCCCGCCCGAGCTGATCCCGACCATGGTCGATCTGGGCGCCAGGTCCCAGGGGAATGTCGCCCGGATCGCGGTCGTGGTGGACGTACGCGGCCGTAACTTCTTCGACAATCTCCGGGGCTCGCTGGCCGACCTCGCGACCTACAACGTCGCCCGGCGCATCGTCTTCCTCGAAGCCTCCGACGACGCCCTCGTGCGCCGCTTCGAATCGGTGCGCCGCCCCCATCCCCTCCAGGGAGAGGGGCGCATCGTCGACGGCATCGCCGCCGAGCGCGACCTGCTGCGCGAGCTGCGCGGCGACGCCGACCTGGTGATCGACACCTCGGGGCTCAACGTCCACGAACTGCGCGCCAAGCTGGACGCCCAGTTCGCCGGCGACGAGGAGCCCGAACTGCGCGCCACGGTCATGTCGTTCGGCTACAAATACGGCCTGCCCGTGGACGCCGACCTCGTCGTGGACTGCCGCTTTCTGCCCAACCCGCACTGGGTCCCCGAGCTGCGCCCCTTCACCGGCATCAGCGAGGAGGTCTCCAACTACGTCTTCAATCAGCCCGGAGCCAAGGAGTTCCTGGACCGCTACACCGAGTTGCTCCAGCTCATCGCGGCCGGCTACCGCAGGGAGGGCAAGCGGTACGTCACCGTGGCCGTGGGGTGCACGGGCGGTAAGCACCGCAGTGTCGCCGTGTCCGAGAAGCTGGCCCGCAGGCTGTCGGACGAGGGCGTGGAGACGGTCGTGGTGCACCGGGACATGGGGCGTGAGTGACGCACATGCCCCGTAGGACGCTCCGGCACCTGGTCGGCCCGCGCGGGTCCCTGCGCGGTTCGACGGGAAAGCAGGGAAGACAGGGGAAAACCCCCAAGGTGGTGGCCCTGGGCGGCGGTATGGGCCTGTCGGCCTCGCTGACCGCGCTGCGCCGCATCACCGGAGACCTCACCGCCGTGGTCACCGTCGCCGACGACGGCGGCTCCAGCGGCCGGCTCCGCGACGAGCTGGGCGTACTGCCCCCCGGCGACCTGCGCAAGGCGCTCGCCGCGCTGTGCGGGGACGACGACTGGGGCCGCACGTGGGCCGAAGTCATCCAGCACCGCTTCGAAAGCAAGGGCGAACTGCACGAACACGCGGTCGGCAACCTGCTGATCGTCGCCCTGTGGGAACAGCTCGGCGACCACGTACAGGCCCTCGACCTGGTCGGCAAGCTGCTCGGCGCGCACGGCAGGGTGCTGCCGATGTCCGCCGTCCCGCTGGAGTTGCGCGCCCGCGTGCGCGGGCACGACCCCGCGCGCCCCGACGAACTCTCCACCGTCCGTGGCCAGGCCACCGTCGCGCTGACCCGGGGCGAGGTGCAGGAAGTGCACTTGGTGCCGCGCGACCCGCCCGCCGTGCCCGAGGCGGTACAGGCCGTGCTGGACGCCGACTGGGTGGTACTGGGGCCCGGCTCCTGGTTCTCCTCCGTCATCCCGCACCTGCTCGTGCCCGAACTGCTGGGCGCCCTCACCGAGACCAAGGCCCGCAAGGTCCTCTCGCTCAACCTCGCACCGCAGCCCGGAGAAACGGATGGTTTTTCCCCGCAGCGTCATTTGGAGGTTTTGGCCCGACACGCACCTAAACTCGCCTTCGACGTGGTGCTGGCCGACCAGGACGCCGTGCCGGACCAGGACTCCCTCAGCGAGGCCGCCGAACAACTCGGCGGAAAGGTCGAGCTGGCCCCGGTAGCGGCGCCCGACCGTGCTCCCAAGCACGATCCGGAACTGCTGGCCGCCGCGTACGACCGTATTTTTCGGATGCATGGAAGGATCGGCCCATGGCGATGACGCCTGCGGTGAAGGACGAGATCTCCCGGCTTCCCGTCACCCGGACCTGCTGCCGGAAGTCAGAGGTCTCGTCGATCCTGCGCTTCGCCGGGGGTCTGCACCTGGTGAGCGGGCGGATCGTGATCGAGGCGGAGCTGGACACGGGCATCGCGGCCCGGCGGCTGCGCAAGGACATCCTGGAGATCTTCGGGCACGCCTCCGACCTGGTGGTGATGGCGCCCAGCGGGCTGCGCCGCAACAGCCGGTACGTCGTCAGGGTGGTGGCGGGCGGCGATCAGCTCGCCCGGCAGACCGGCCTGGTGGACGGGCGGGGCCGCCCCATCCGGGGCCTGCCCCCGCAGGTGGTCTCGGGGGCCACCTGCGACGCGGAGGCCGCCTGGCGCGGGGCGTTCCTGGCGCACGGCTCGCTGACCGAGCCGGGCCGCAGCTCCTCCCTGGAGGTCACCTGCCCCGGACCCGAGGCGGCGCTGGCGCTGGTCGGCGCGGCCCGCAGACTCCAGATTCCGGCCAAGGCCCGCGAGGTGCGCGGCGTGGACCGTGTTGTCGTCCGGGACGGTGACGCGATCGGCGCGCTCCTGACGCGCCTGGGCGCACACGACTCGGTGCTGGCATGGGAGGAGCGGCGCATGCGCCGCGAGGTGCGTGCCACCGCCAACCGGCTCGCCAACTTCGACGACGCCAACCTCCGCCGCTCCGCCCGCGCCGCCGTCGCCGCGGGCGCCCGGGTGCAGCGGGCGCTGGAGATCCTCGGCGACGAGGTGCCCGAGCACCTGGCCGCCGCGGGCCGGCTGCGGATGGAGCACAAGCAGGCGTCGCTGGAGGAGCTGGGTGCGCTCGCCGATCCGCCGCTGACCAAGGACGCGGTCGCGGGCCGGATCCGGCGCCTGCTGGCCATGGCGGACAAGCGGGCACAGGACCTCGGGATCGCCGGAACAGAGTCGAATCTGAGCGAGGAAATGGTCGGCTGAGGCCCTGCCCGACCGGCCCGGCCGATGTGAGGCCCGCCCCGATGGAGAGGTAGGGTCGGAGACGGTCGGGGACATCCCAATACAGCACTCGCCGGTGTCCTCACCGGCGTACCTAGCGAGGAGATCGGTTTCGTGACGATCCGCGTAGGCATCAACGGCTTCGGCCGCATCGGCCGTAACTACTTCCGCGCGCTGCTGGACCAGGGTGCGGATATCGAGATCGTCGGTGTCAACGACCTGACCGACAACGCGACCCTGGTGCACCTGCTCAAGTACGACAGCATCCTGGGCCGCCTCAAGCAGGAGGTCAGCCACACCGACGACACCATCACCGTCGGCAAGCAGACCTTCAAGACCATGGCGGAGAAGGACCCGGCGCAGCTCCCGTGGGGCGAGCTGGGCGCCGACATCGTCATCGAGTCCACCGGCATCTTCACCAAGCGCGACGACGCGGCCAAGCACCTCGCCGCCGGCGCGAAGAAGGTCCTCATCTCGGCCCCGGCCAAGAACGAGGACATCACCATCGTGATGGGCGTCAACGAGGACAAGTACGACTCCGCCGCTCACGACGTCATCTCCAACGCCTCGTGTACCACCAACTGTGTGGCGCCGATGGCCAAGGTCATGGACGAGAACTTCGGCATCGAGCGCGGCATGATGACGACCGTGCACGCCTACACCAACGACCAGCGCATCCTGGACTTCCCGCACAAGGACCTGCGCCGGGCGCGTGCCGCCGCCGAGAACATCATCCCGACCACCACGGGCGCCGCCAAGGCCACCGCGCTGGTCCTCCCGCAGCTCAAGGGCCGCCTGGACGGCATCGCCATGCGGGTGCCGGTCCCCACCGGCTCCGTCACCGACCTGGTGATCGAGCTGAAGCGCGAGACCACCCGCGACGAGGTCAACGCCGCCTTCAAGAAGGCCGCCGAGGGCCAGCTCAAGGGCATCATCGACTACACCGAGGACCAGATCGTCTCCTCGGACATCGTCAACCAGCCGCCGTCCTGCACCTTCGACTCGGCGCTGACGATGGTCGACGGCAACCAGGTCAAGATCATTGGTTGGTACGACAACGAGTGGGGTTACTCCAACCGTCTCGTAGACCTCACGACCTACGTCGGCGCCCGCCTCTGACTCCGGGCAGCACGAGGTGAACGACAGGGCTCGTGCGCTGTGCACGAGCCCTGTCCCCATGCTGCACCCCCCGGGGGACGCCCCCGGGTCCCCAAGCAGGAGCCATCCATGAAGACGATCGACGAACTGGTCGGCGAAGGCGTCTCCGGCAAGCGGGTATTCGTCCGCGCCGACCTCAACGTCCCGCTCGACGGCCAGCACATCACCGACGACGGCCGCATCCGCGCCGTCGTCCCCACGATCAGCAAGCTCGCCGCAGCCGGCGCGCGGGTGGTCGTGGCCTCACACCTGGGCCGCCCCAAGGGCGCCCCGGACCCGCAGTTCTCGCTCGCGCCCGTCGCGCGGCGGCTCGGTGAACTGCTCGGCGACACCGCCCAGGGCGGCGTCGCCTTCGCGACGGACACGGTGGGGGACAGCGCGAAGGCCACCGTCGGCGCCATGGCCGACGGCGGGGTCACGCTGCTGGAGAACCTCCGCTTCAACCCGGGCGAGACCAGCAAGGACGACGCCGAACGCGGCGCCCTCGCCGACGAGCTGGCGGGCCTGGCCGACGTCTACGTCGGCGACGGCTTCGGTGCCGTGCACCGCAAGCACGCCTCCGTCTACGACCTGCCCGCCCGGCTCCCGCACGTCGCCGGGTATCTGATCGCCACCGAGGTCGGGGTCCTCAAGAAGCTCACCGAGGACGTCGAGCGGCCCTACGCCGTGGTGCTCGGCGGCGCCAAGGTCTCCGACAAGCTCGGCGTCATCGACCACCTGATGCAAAAGGCCGACCGCATCCTGATCGGCGGTGGCATGGCCTACACCTTCCTCAAGGCGAAGGGCTACGGCACCGGGGACTCGCTCCTCCAGGACGACCAGGTTCCCACCGTCAAGGGGTACCTGGACCGCGCCAAGGAACTGGGTGTGGAGTTCGTGCTGCCGGTGGACGTCGTCGCGGCGACCGAGTTTCCCGACCTGAAGACCAAGGCGCCCTCCGACCCGAGGGTGGTCTCCGCCGAGGAGATTCCCGCCGGTCTGATGGGCCTGGACATCGGCCCCGAGAGCCGTAAGCTCTACGCGGCGAAGCTTGCCGACGCGGCGACGGTCTTCTGGAACGGGCCGATGGGCGTCTTCGAGCACCCGGACTACGCCGAGGGCACCAGGGCGGTCGCGCAGGCCCTGACCGACTCCGCCGCCTTCACGGTCGTCGGTGGCGGCGACAGCGCGGCGGCCGTACGCCAACTGGGCTTCGACGAGAACGCGTTCGGACACATTTCGACCGGCGGTGGCGCCAGCCTCGAATACCTTGAGGGCAAGACGCTCCCCGGCCTCGCCGCACTGGAGGACTAGATCACCGTGACAGATTCCCCCCGGGGCCGCACTCCGCTGATGGCCGGCAACTGGAAGATGAACCTCAACCACCTTGAGGCCATCGCGCACGTCCAGAAGCTCGCCTTCGCGCTGACGGAGAAGGACTACGCGGCCGTGGAGGTCGCGGTCCTGCCGCCCTACACCGACCTGCGCTCGGTGCAGACGTTGATCGACGGCGACAAGCTGAAGATCAAGTACGGCGCACAGGACGTCTCGGCGCACGACTCCGGTGCCTACACCGGCGAGATCTCCGCGCCGATGCTGGCCAAGCTGAGCTGCACCTACGTCACCATCGGCCACTCCGAGCGCCGTCAATACCACGGCGAGGACGAGCCCCTGGTCAACGCCAAGGTGAAGGCCGCCTTCAAGCACGGCCTGACCCCCATCCTCTGCGTCGGCGAGGAACTGGAGGTCCGCGAGGCGGGCAACCACGTCGGCCACACGCTCGCCCAGCTCGACGGCGCCCTCAAGGACGTCAAGGCCGATTCCGCCGCCGAACTCGTCGTCGCCTACGAGCCCGTGTGGGCCATCGGCACCGGCAAGGTCTGCGGCGAGGAGGACGCGCAGGAGGTCTGCGGCGCGATCCGGGGCCGGCTCGCGGAGCTGTACGACGAGGAGACGGCGCAGCAGGTGCGCATCCAGTACGGCGGCTCGGTCAAGGCGGGCAACGTCGCCAAGATCATGGCGCAGCCCGACATCGATGGCGCGCTGGTCGGCGGCGCCTCGCTGGACGCGGAGGAGTTCGTCAAGATCGTCCGCTTCCGTGATCAGTGAAGAGCACAGCCGTGATCAGTAAATGCGCGCAGCCGTGATCAGTGGCGTGTGACGGCGGGCGGCAGCTCGTCGTAGTCTTACGGGGCCGGGCCGGCGGCCCGGCCCCGTAAGTGTTCTCAGCTGTAGTGATACATGCAGTGATACATCCGTAAGTGTCCAGCCACGATCCGAGAGAGTTGGTCCAGCCGTGGTCTTGGGGTTCCAAATCGCCCTAATCGTCTTCAGCGCCCTGCTGTTGCTGCTGGTGCTGATGCACAAGGGGAAGGGCGGCGGCCTCTCCGACATGTTCGGTGGCGGTATGCAGTCCTCTGTCGGTGGTTCCTCGGTGGCAGAGCGTAACCTCGACCGGATCACCGTCGTGGTCGCCGTGGCGTGGTTCGCCGTCATCGTCGTGCTCGGCCTGCTGATGAAGTTCGACTTCTGACGCTGCACGAGAGCTGACACGGGCTCGTACCCCCTGCCTATCATGAGGGCTCACGTCCGGTACCGACGCAGTAACTCCGGTCACTGGACGCGCGTTGGGCCCTACGTACACTAGGGCGCCCGCAGCGGAGCTGCTCTTCGATGCTCCGCGGCACCGTGAGGCAGGGAGTTACGACCGTGGCAAGTGGCAACGCGATCCGGGGAAGCCGGGTCGGAGCGGGGCCGATGGGGGAGGCCGAGCGAGGCGAGTCAGCGCCCCGCCTCCGGATCTCCTTCTGGTGCTCCAACGGGCACGAGACCCAGCCGAGCTTCGCCAGTGACGCGCAGATCCCGGAGCACTGGGACTGTCCGCGATGCGGCTTCCCAGCCGGCAAGGACCGGGACAACCCCCCGGACCCGCCGCGTACGGAGCCGTACAAGACGCATCTCGCCTATGTCAGGGAGCGGCGCAGTGACGCGGACGGCGAGGCCATTCTCGCCGAGGCGCTCGCCAAGCTGCGGGGTGAAATCTGATATCGCCGGCCCTGTTCCGGACCGGACCCGGGCTCGTACGCATCCAGGGCGCGCACGCCGGCCGGCCGCATCTCCTTCGCGGTGCACAGGCGGCGAGTACCCAGACAGCACCGAACGATGGACGGCTCGGTCGCACACCGCAGGGGCGGTGCGTGGCCGAGCCGTCCATCGTCTAGGTTGGAGGTGGTGGGGATCGTTACGAGAGGAATGGGCTGATTTCGCTGATGAACGCTGAAGGCCGCACCCGGCTCGACCAGATGCCCGAGTGGCACGCGCTCGCCAAGCACCGCGAGGAGTTCGGCCAGACGCACCTGCGGCGCCTGTTCGCGGACGACCCCGGCCGCGCCGAACGCTATTCCGTGCGAGTCGGCGACCTCTACCTCGACTACTCCAAGCACCTCGTCACCGACGAGACCCTGCGTCTGCTCCAGCAGTTGGCCGAGTCCGCCGGTGTGTTCCGGCTGCGGGACGCGATGTTCGAGGGCGAGAAGATCAACATCACGGAGGACCGCGCGGTGCTGCACACCGCGCTGCGCACCCCCGAGTCCGCCACCGTGCGGGTGGACGGGGAGAACGTGATGCCCAAGGTGCACCAGGTGCTCATCAAGATGAGTACGTTCGCCACCAAGGTCCGCGAGGGCCACTGGCGCGGGCACACCGGCAAGCGCATCAAGAACGTCGTCAACATCGGCATCGGCGGCTCCGACCTCGGCCCCGCGATGGCCTACGAGGCCCTGCGGCCGTACACCGCACGGGAGATGGACTTCCGCTTCGTCTCCAACGTCGATGGTGCCGATCTGCACGAGGCCGTCCGCGACCTCGACCCGGCGGAGACCCTCTTCATCGTCGCCTCCAAGACCTTCACGACGATCGAGACCATCACCAACGCGAAGGCCGCCCGCGCCTGGCTGCTGGAGGGGCTGGGCGGCGAGGAGTCGGCTGTCGCGGCGCACTTCGTCGCCGTCTCGACCAACGCCGAGAAGGTCGCCGAGTTCGGCATCAACACGGACAACATGTTCGAGTTCTGGGACTGGGTCGGCGGGCGCTACTCGTACGACTCGGCCATCGGGCTCTCGCTCATGGTGGCGATCGGCCCGCAGTGCTTCGGCGACATGCTCGCGGGCTTCCACCTCGTGGACGAGCACTTCCGCACGGCATCCCCGGAGGCCAACGCCCCGCTGCTGCTCGGGCTGCTGGGCGTCTGGTACGGCAACTTCCACGACGCGCAGTCGCACGCCGTACTGCCCTACAGCCACTACTTGTCCCGGTTCACCGCCTACCTCCAGCAGCTCGACATGGAGTCGAACGGGAAGTCGACCGAGCGTGAAGGCCGACCCGTCAACTGGCAGACCGGGCCCGTCGTCTGGGGCACGCCCGGCACCAACGGGCAGCACGCGTACTACCAGTTGCTGCACCAGGGCACCAAGATGATCCCCGCCGACCTGATCGGCTTCGTCGAACCCGTCGCCGAACTGGGCGCCCTGCGTGACCAGCACGACCTGCTGATGGCCAACCTCTTCGCCCAGGGGCAGGCCCTCGCCTTCGGCAAGTCGGAGGAAGAGGTGCGCGCCGAAGGTGTGTCCGAGGCGCAGGTCCCGCACCGCACCTTCCCCGGCAACCGCCCGACCACGACGATCCTCGCCACCGAGCTGTCCCCCTCGGTGCTGGGCCAGCTCATCGCCCTCTACGAGCACAAGGTCTTCGTCCAAGGCGCCATCTGGAACATCGACTCCTTCGACCAGTGGGGCGTCGAACTGGGCAAGGCCCTCGCCAAGCGGCTGGAGCCGGCGCTGACGGAGGGCGCGGAGGTGGCGGGGCTGGACCGCTCCACCGCGACCTTGGTGGAGCGGTACCGGGAGCTGCGGGGGCGCTGAGTCCTGAGCGGCTGTGAGCCTGCGGGGCTCGCGGCCTGTACACCTCCGAGGGGGCGAGGCCATGCCTCGCCCCCTCGGAAGTGTTGTAGCCCCGCCCCTCCCGCGTGTGGTCAGAGGCCGCGCTTGGCGGCGGCGGGTTCGTCCAGGAGCCAGAGGGTGCGCTCGCGGCCCCGGGCCGCAGCCGCGGGGGCCTGGGGCGGGCCGGAGTCCGCGAGTGCGGCGGCGACCGCGTCGGCCTTGTCCTCGCCCGCCGCGAGCAGCCAGACCTCGCGTGCCGCGCGGATCGCGGGGAGCGTGAGGGAGATGCGGGTGGGCGGCGGCTTGGGCGCGCCGTGCACGGCGACCGCCGTCCGTTCCGTCTCGCGCAGCGCAGGGTGCCCGGGGAAGAGCGAGGCCACATGGGTGTCGGGGCCCACGCCCAGCAGGAGGACGTCGAAGGCGGGGACCTTCGCGGGGTCCTCCGGCCGGGCCGCGGCGGCCAGTTCGGCCGCGTACGCCTCGGCCGCCGCTTCGACGTCACCGCTGTACGGGCCGTCCGAGGGCGGCATGACGTGGATCCGCGCGGGGTCGAGCGGGACGCTGTCGAGCAGGGTCTCGCGCGCCTGGGTGTGGTTGCGGTCCGGGTCGCCCTCGGGCAGGAAGCGCTCGTCTCCCCACCACAGGTCGAGCCGGGCCCAGTCGATGGCGCCCCGGGCGCCGGAGGCGGCGAGGGCCGCCAGCAGCGCGTTGCCGTTGCGCCCTCCGGTGAGGACGACGGAGGCCGTGCCCCGCGCTGCCTGCGCGTCCGCGACACGGGTGAGCAGGCGCGCGGCGACGGCCTCGGCCAGCTCTTCCTTGTCGCGGTGGACGAAGACCTCGGGCTCGGCCGTCACTTGCCGCCCGCCTTCTTGGCGGACCCTGACGAGCCTGCGGAGCCCGAAGACGCCGCGGACGACGACGCGGCCTTCTTCGCCGCCGGCTTGGCCGCCGCCTGCTTGCTCTTGCCCGTCCCCCTCGCCTTGCCCGTCTTGTCGCCGTCGCCGTCGCCGTCCGCGCCGCCCCCGGCGCCGCCTGCCGGGTCGGGAGCGGGTGCCGCAGCCGCCGGGGCGGGGTGGGCCGGGTCGGGGGCGGCGAGCTTGTTGAGGCCGAAGCGCACCGCTTCCGCGTACGCCTCGTCCGGGTCGAGCCGCCGCAGCTCTTCGGCGATCAGCTCGGCCGTGGTGCGCCGCTGGAGGGCGACGTGCCGGTCGGGCTGGCCGGGGACGGCCAGTTCGGCCAGGGCGCCGTCGGCGCGGTCCAGGCAGACCTGCCCGTCGGCGGTCTCCAGGCGGACGGCGGTGATGCCGGGCCCCTCGGAGATGCGCCGTTCGACGGGGATCCGCAGCCGCTCGGCCAGCCACAGGGCGAGCAGTTCGCTGGAGGGGTTGTACTCCTCGCCCTCGATCACCGCGGAGTGCAGCGTGGAGTGCTTCTGGTCCAGCGAGGCGGCCAGCATGCTGCGCCACGGGGTGATGCGGGTCCAGGACAGGTCCGTGTCACCGGGCGCGTAGGTGGTGGCGCGCAGGCCGAGCGCGCCGACCGGGTCCTCGGTGGCCGCCGCGTCGGTGATGCGGCGCTGGGCGAGCTTGCCCAGCGCGTCCTCGGCCGGGTTCTCCGGGGCGTTCTCCGGCCACCACACGACCACCGGGGCGTCCGGCAGCAGCAGCGGCAGGACGACGCTGTGGGAGTGGGAGGCGAGTTCGCCGTGCAGGCGCAGGATGACGGTCTCGCCGGAGCCTGCCTCGCGCGCGTCGGTGCCGACGCGCACCTCGGCGTCGAGCCGGTGCTGCGCCCGGTCGCGCGGGGAGCGCCCCGGGCGGCGTACGACGACCAGGATGCGGGAGGGGTGCTCCCGGGAGGCGCCGCTGGCGGCCTTGAGCGCGTCGTAGTGGTTGCCCTCGTCGGTGACGATGACGAGGGTGAGCACCATGCCGGTGGCGGGCGAGCCGAGGGATCGGCGCGCCTTGACCAGCTCGGCGTTGATGCGGCTGGACGTGGTGTCCGTCAGATCGATGTTCATGGCCGCCGCCAGCTCCGTCCGTCGCGTGCGAGCATCTCGTCGGCTGCCTGGGGACCCCAGGTCCCGGCGGGGTACTGCTCGGGCTTGCCGTGCTTGTCCCAGAACTCCTCGACGGGGTCGAGGATCTCCCAGGACCGCTCGACCTCCTGGTGGCGCGGGAAGAGGTTGGCGTCGCCGAGCAGGACGTCGAGGATGAGGCGTTCGTACGCCTCGGGGCTGGACTCGGTGAAGGACTCGCCGTAGGCGAAGTCCATCGTCACGTCGCGGATCTCCATCTGGGTGCCGGGCACCTTGGAGCCGAAGCGGATCGTGACGCCCTCGTCCGGCTGGACGCGGATGACCAGCGCGTTCTGGCCCAGCTCCTGGGTGTCGGTGGCGTCGAACGGGGAGTGCGGCGCCCGCTGGAACATGACGGCGATCTCGGTGACACGGCGGCCCAGGCGCTTGCCGGTGCGCAGGTAGAAGGGGACGCCCGCCCAGCGGCGGTTGTCGATCTCCAGCTTGATGGCCGCGTAGGTGTCGGTCTTCGACTTGGGGTCGATGCCGTCCTCGTCCAGGTAGCCGGGCACCTTCTCGCCGCCCTGCCAGCCCGCCGCGTACTGCCCGCGCACCGTGTGCTTGCCCAGATCCTTGGGCAGCCGCACGGAGTTGAGGACCTTCAGCTTCTCGGTGAGCAGCGCCTTGGCGTCGAAGGAGGTGGGCTCCTCCATGGCGGTGAGGGCGAGGAGCTGGAGGAGGTGGTTCTGGATGACGTCACGGGCCGAGCCGATGCCGTCGTAGTAGCCGGCCCGGCCGCCGATGCCGATGTCCTCGGCCATGGTGATCTGCACGTGATCGACGTAGCCGCGGTTCCACAGGGGCTCGAACATCGTGTTGGCGAAGCGGACGGCCAGGATGTTCTGGACCGTCTCCTTGCCGAGGTAGTGGTCGATGCGGAAGACCTCGGCGGGCTTGAACACCTCGTGGACGACGGAGTTCAGGTCCTGCGCGGACTTCAGGTCGTGTCCGAACGGCTTCTCGATGACGGCGCGGCGCCAGGAGTCGGGTCCGGCGTCGGAGAGCCCGTGCTTCTTGAGCTGGGAGACGACGGTGGGGAAGAACTTGGGCGGTACCGAGAGGTAGAAGGCGAAGTTACCGCCGGTACCGCGGGACTTGTCCAGCTCGTCGATGGTGGACTTGAGGGTCTCGAACGCCTGGTCGTCGTGGAACTCGCCGGGCACGAAGCGCATGCCCTCGGCGAGCTGCTGCCAGACCTCCTCGCGGAAGGTGGTGCGCGCGTGCGCCTTGACGGCGTCGTGTACGACCTGCGCGAAGTCCTCGTCCTCCCAGTCCCGCCGGGCGAAGCCCACGAGGGAGAACCCCGGTGGGAGCAGGCCCCGGTTGGCCAGGTCGTAGACGGCAGGCATCAGCTTTTTGCGTGACAAATCACCCGTAACGCCAAAGATGACCAGGCCCGACGGCCCCGCGATACGCGGGAGCCGCCGGTCCTGAGCGTCACGCAGCGGGTTGCCCATGCTGCTGACGGTGCTCAATTCGCTTACGCCTCCTTCGGAGCGAGGCGCTGAAGCTCTGCCTCGGTGGACTTCAGCAGGTCGTTCCAGGAGTCCGCGAACTTCTGCACGCCCTCGTCCTCCAGCACCTTCACGACGTCGTCGTAGGAGATGCCGAGGTTGGCGATGCCGTCCAGGACGGCCTGGGCGTCCTCGTAGGTGCCGCGGACCGCGTCGCCGGAGATCTCGCCGTGATCGGCGGTGGCCTCCAGCGTGGCCTCCGGCATGGTGTTGACCGTGTTCGGCGCCACCAGCTCCGTGACGTAGAGCGTGTCCGGAAGCTGCGGGTCCTTCACGCCGGTGGACGCCCACAGCGGACGCTGCTGGTGGGCACCGGCGCGCTCCAGCTCCTGCCAGCGGTCGGAGGCGATGACCTCCTCGTACGCCTGGTAGGCCAGCCGCGCGTTGGCGATGGCCGCCTTGCTCTTGAACTGCTTGGCCTGGTCCGTGCCGACGGCGGCGAGCCGCTTGTCGATCTCGGTGTCCACACGGGAGACGAAGAACGAGGCCACCGACTGGATCTGCGAGAGGTCCAGACCCAGGGACTTCGCCTTCTCCAGGCCCGCCATGTAGGCGTCCATCACGGCGCGGTAGCGCTCCAGGGAGAAGATCAGCGTGACGTTGACGCTGATGCCCTTGCCGATGGTCTCGGTGATCGCCGGCAGGCCCGCCTCGGTCGCCGGGATCTTGATGAAGGCGTTGGGACGGTCCACCAGCCAGGCCAGCTGCCTGGCCTCGGCCACGGTGGCGCGGGTGTTGTGCGCCAGGCGCGGATCGACCTCGATGGAGACCCGGCCGTCCTTGCCGTCGGTGGCGTCGAAGACCGGGCGCAGCACATCGGCCGCGTCCCGGACGTCCGCCGTGGTGATCATGCGGAGTGCCTCTTCGACGGTGACGCGGCGGGCCGCCAGGTCGGCCACCTGCTGCTCGTAGCCGTCACCGGCCGAGATGGCCTTCTGGAAGATCGACGGGTTGGTGGTGACACCCACCACGTGGTGCTCGTCGATCAGCTCGCCGAGGCCGCCCGACGTGATGCGCTTGCGCGACAGGTCGTCCAGCCAGATCGCGACGCCTTCGTCGGAGAGGCGCTTGAGTGCGTCTGTCATGGGATTTACATCTCCTGTGCTAGTTGAAGCCTTTTGTTGTGTCGGGTGCCTGCCCCGCCGGAACCGGAACCGTCCTCGGCGGGACCGGCGCCGGCGGGGCTCCCGGCGTCAGCGCGCCGCGGCCTCCAGCGACTCCTTCGCCGCCAGGTGCACGGCCTCGGCCGTGATACCGAACTCGTCGAAGAGGATCTTGCCGTCCGCCGAGGCGCCGAAGTGCTCCAGCGACACGATGCGGCCGGCCTCGCCCACGTACCGGTGCCAGGTCAGGCCGATGCCCGCCTCGACGGCGACCCGGGCCTTGATGGCGGGCGGGAGCACGCTGTCGCGGTAGGACTGGTCCTGCTCCTCGAACCACTCGACGCAGGGCATCGAGACGACCCGGGTGGGCACGCCCTGCTCCTGCAGCCGGTCGCGCGCCTCGACGGCGAGCTGCACCTCGGAGCCGGTGGCGATGAGCACCAGCTGCGGGTGCCCGCCCTCGGCCTCGGCCAGGACGTAACCGCCCCTGGCCGCCGCCGGGTTGGCCTCGTAGGTCGGGACACCCTGGCGGGTGAGAGCGAGGCCGTGCGGGGCCGGGTTCTTCTCGTGCCGGCGCAGGATCTCCGCCCAGGCGATCGCCGTCTCGTTGGCGTCGGCGGGGCGGACGACGTTCAGACCGGGGATGGCACGCAGCGCCGAAAGGTGCTCGACGGGCTGGTGGGTCGGGCCGTCCTCGCCCAGGCCGATGGAGTCGTGCGTCCACACGTAGGTGACCGGCGCCTTCATGAGCGCGGCCAGCCGCACCGCGGGGCGCATGTAGTCGGAGAACACCAGGAAGGTGCCACCGTAGACACGGGTGTTGCCGTGCAGCGCGATGCCGTTCATGGTCGAGCCCATGGCGTGCTCGCGGATGCCCCAGTGCACCGTGCGCCCGTACCGGTCGGCGCCCGGCAGCGGGTTGCCCTCCGGCAGGAAGGAGGTGTCGGCGAACGTCGTGTTGTTCGAGCCGGCCAGGTCGGCCGAGCCGCCCCACAGCTCGGGCAGGACCCCGCCCAGCGCCTTGAGAACGTTGCCGGACGCCTTACGGGTGGCCACCGACTCGCCCGCGGGGAAGACCGGCACCGACTTCTCCCAGCCGTCGGGCAGCCGGCCCGCGCTGATCCGGTCGAACTCGGCCGCGCGCTGCGGGTTGGCGCTGCGCCACTGGCTGAAGCGCTTCTCCCACTCGGCCTGCGCCTCGCGGCCCCGGTCGCTGGCCTTGCGCACGTGGGCGAGGACCTCGTCCGAGATGAAGAAGTGCTTGTCCGGGTCGAAGCCCAGCACCCGCTTGGTCGCCGCGACCTCGTCCTCGCCGAGTGCCGCGCCGTGCGCCGCGCCGGTGTTCTGCGCGTTGGGGGCCGGCCAGGCGATGATGGAGCGCGCGGCGATGAACGAGGGGCGCTCGGTCTCCGCCTGCGCGGCGCGCAGCGCCTTGTAGAGCGCCTTGGGGTCCAGGTCCCCGTCCTCCTGCTGCTCCACGCGCTGTACGTGCCAGCCGTACGCCTCGTAGCGCTTGAGGGTGTCCTCGGAGAACGCGGTCTCGGTGTCGCCCTCGATCGAGATGTGGTTGTCGTCCCACAGTACGGTCAGGTTGCCGAGCCGCTGGTGGCCCGCGAGGGAGGACGCCTCGGCCGAGATGCCCTCCTCCAGGTCGCCGTCGCTGGCGATGACCCAGATGTTGTGGTCGAACGGGGATTCGCCCGTCGCCGCCTCCGGGTCGAACAGGCCGCGCTCGTAACGGGCCGCCATCGCCATGCCGACCGCGTTGGCGACGCCCTGGCCCAGCGGGCCCGTCGTCGTCTCCACGCCGACCGTGTGGCCGTGCTCCGGGTGCCCGGGGGTCCGGCTGCCCCAGGTACGGAACGTCTTGAGGTCGTCCATCTCCAGGCCGTAACCGGCCATGAAGAGCTGAATGTACTGCGTCAGGCTGGAGTGCCCGGCGGAGAGGATGAACCGGTCGCGGCCGGTCCAGTCCGGGTCGGTCGGGTCGTGGCGCATCAGCTTCTGGTACAGCAGGTACGCGACGGGAGCCAGGCTCATGGCCGTACCGGGATGGCCGTTGCCGACCTTCTGCACGGAATCCATGGCCAGGACTCTCACGGTGTCCACGGCCTGCTGGTCCAGATCGGTCCACTCAAGATCTGTGGTGGTCGGCTTGGTGCTCACCCTGCGTCAGGGCTCCTCTCCACATGTTCGATGGCCGGTGTGTGCGCTCACCGGGCGGTGTCGAGCGTACCTCTGCCGGGACGTGCGGCTTTTCGCGTGTTCGCTGACCGGTCGCTCCCGCTTCCGGGCCGCCATTGACGAAAACGAGGGAAGGAAATGCGCTATTCCCCCACCTCGGCCGTTCCGGGCGCAGGACACCCCTCCAGGCTGCCGCGTGTGCCCGCATTCCGCCCGTCGAACACGGTCGTCCTCCGTCCCCCTGAGCCCATCGGCCGGGCGAGCGGCTGAGCCCATCGGCGGGGCGAGCGGCCGGGCGGGGAAGGCGCGGGGAAGACATGGGGAAAGGGGGCCAACACGAACGACCCCCCATGACGGGCGATGTATCGCCAACGTCTAAAGTGGCGTGGTACGCGCGAGCTTGGCCGGGCCTGCACGTCGTGCGGCACGTGCCCGATTGCTCGCTGGTTCTTTACGAGGCGATCAGAGGTGTCCGTGACGGCCGTCGAAACCCGTCCAGCGGGGGCGCTGGGCAGCAGCGGCCACCGGCCGTTCGGGGCCCGCGTAAAGGCGTTCATCGAACTGACCAAGCCGCGGATCATCGAGCTGCTCCTCATGACCACCATCCCGGTCATGTTCCTCGCGGCGCAAGGGGTCCCCGACCTCAAGCTCGTACTGATCACCTGCCTTGGCGGCTACCTGTCCGCCGGCGGTGCCAGCGCGCTGAACATGTACATCGACCGGGACATCGACGCGCTGATGCACCGGACCGAGAACCGGCCGCTGGTCACCGGCATGGTCAGCCCGCGCGAGTGCCTGGCCTTCGGCATCGCCCTCGCCGTCGTCTCCACCCTGTTGTTCGGGCTGCTGGTCAACTGGCTGTCCGCGGCACTGGCGTTGGGCGCGCTGCTCTTCTACGTCGTCGTCTACACGATGATCCTCAAGCGCCGCACCTCGCAGAACATCGTCTGGGGCGGCATCGCGGGCTGCATGCCGGTCTTCATCGGCTGGTCCTCGGTCACCAACGACGTGAGCTGGGCCGCCGTCATCCTCTTCCTGGTGATGTTCTTCTGGACGCCGCCGCACTACTGGCCGCTGTCCATGAAGGTCAAGGAGGACTACCAGCGGGCCGGTGTGCCGATGCTGCCCGCCATCGCGAGCAACGTCACCGTCGCCACTCAGATCGTCGTCTACAGCTGGGTGATGGTGCTGGTCTCGCTGCTGTTGTGGCCGTTGGGTTACGTCGGCTGGTTCTACCCGCTGGTCGCGACCCTCGCGGGCGGGCTGTGGCTCTGGGAGGCGCACGCGCTGCGCTCGCGCGCCCGTGCAGGGTTGACGGGGGGCAAGCTCAAGGAGATGCGGCTCTTCCACTGGTCGATCACCTACGTCTCGCTGGTCTTCATCGCCGTGGCCATCGACCCCTTCCTGCGCTGAGGCCCACGCGGCGCCGCTCGCCGACACCACGTACTCCGGCCCTGCCGCTCACCGAGCGGCAGGGCCGGAGTACGTGGTGCGGGAGTCGGGCGCTACGGGAGTTACGCGCTCGCGGTGGTGGTGGCCGACGGCTCGGCGGAGTCGGGGGCGCCCGTGGGGTTCGCGGGGCCGCCGATCTGGATGCCTGCCATCCGCTTCCACTCGTAGGGGCCGGTGCGCACCCGCGCGGCCATCTCGCTGTCGAAGCTCTCCTTGAGCGTGACCCCGGCCCGCTCCACCGCGTCCTTGGCGACGTCGAGGGAAGGCGCCATCAGATCGCCCCAGCCGCCGTCAGCGCCGACCAGGGTGATGCGGAAGCCGGCCTGGCCCACGTGGGCGATCTGCCCCTCGGCGCCGCCGCCGCGTCGCTCGGCGAAGGCGCCGATCTGCTTGGCGAGCCGGGCCGCCCGCCTGTCGTTGTCTGCTGCCATGACGCCGATGCTACCGGCGGGTAGTGGCGGTGGCGAGGGTCACGGGCCCCCTCCCGATACCCGGGCGGCTGCCCGGCGCCGCACGGGCGGGCGGACGCGCCGAGTGCCGTGCCGGGGGAGAGGGGAGAGGGGAGGGGAAGGGGAAGGAGGGGGCGTATCGGCTGCGCATGCCCCACGCCCCGCGCGCAGGCCGTCCGCATAGCAGTACGCCCGTACGGGTGTACGGGCGTACTTGTCGTCTCGCTGGGCGGAGGCGCGGGGCCGGAACCGTTCGGGCGGCGCTACCGGCTGCCGGCGGGCGCCGCATCCGGTGAGGCGGGAACCGGCGCGGCATCCGGCGGACCGGATTTCCCCGCGGCATCCGGTGCCCCGGAGCGTTCCCGGCCGCCGTCGGCGGGTGCCGGCAGGTCCGCGCCGCCGGTCTGCGGCAGCCCGCGCTCCCGCATCGCCATCAGCACGCGCAGCGCGCCGACCCACACCGCCGTCGAACCCAGCAGATGCAGTGCGACAAGGACCTCCGGCATGTCCGTGAAGTACTGGACATAGCCGATGACCCCCTGGGCGAGCAGGACGAGCAAGAAGACGCGGGTGAGCCGCCGGGGCCCGGCGGGCGCATCGACGGCGCGCAGGATGAACCACAGCGCCAGCGTCAGCACGATCACGATCCAGGCGAAGGCGGCGTGCGTCTGCGCGGCCAGCTTCACCTCGATGGGCATGCGCGGAACCTCGCTGCTGTCGCCCGCGTGCGGCCCCGCGCCGGTGACGATGGTGCCCGCCGCCACAAGAAGACCCGAGAAGACGACCAGCACGGCCGCCAGCTTCTTGACCGGCTTGCCGACCAGCGGCCTGGGCGGGGCATCGCCCTCGCGTACCCGCATCCAGGTCAGCGCGGAGACGGTCAGCAACGCCATCGCCGCCAGGAAGTGCCCGGCCACCGTGTAGGGGTTCAGCTCGGTGAGGACGGTGATGCCGCCGATCACGCCGTTGCTCATCACCAGCCAGAACTGCGACCAGGCGAGCTTGCTGAGGCCCGGGCGGGCCGGCTTGGCGGAGCGCACCGCGATGATCGTCCAGCCGACGGCGGCCGAGAGCACCCACGTCAGCATCCGGTTGCTGAACTCGATCGCGCCGTGGATGCCCATCTCGGAGGTGGCCGTCAGGCTCTCGCTGCTGCACTTGGGCCATGTGTCGCAGCCCAGCCCCGAGCCGGTGAGCCGTACGGCTCCGCCCGTGAGCACGATGAAGACACTCATCAAGAGAGCGGAGAGGGCCGCGCGTTGGAGGGTGCGCTGGGTGGGCGTCCAGCGCGCGGCGATGTACGCGATGGGGTTACGTACGACTTCGAGCAGATTCGGCACGGACACATCGTAGGGCGCCGCTTGTGCGCGCTTTCACGAGGGGCCCGCCGGAGAAGGGCGCCGCGCCGCTGCTCCCACGCGAAGAGCCGCTGCTCCCACGTGAAGCTACTACTCCCATTTGAAGAAGCGCGCCGCCGCGCCCAGCCCCAGTACCGCCCAGACGGCCAGGATCCCCAGGTCGCCCCACGGGAGGCCGGCGCCGTGCTGGAGCACGTCGCGCAGCCCGTCCGAGAGCGCGGAGACGGGCAACAGGCCCAGCACGTCCTGCGCGGGGCCGGGGAACTTGTCGAGCGGGACGATCACGCCGCCGCCGACCAGCAGCAGGATGAAGACGAGGTTGGCGCCCGCGAGGGTCGCCTCGGCCTTCAGCGTCCCCGCCATGAGCAGGCCCAGCCCGGAGAAGGCCGCGGTGCCCAGCAGGAGCAGGAGCACCACGGTGGCCGGGTTCCCGTGCGGCGACCAGCCCAGCGCGAGGGCGACGACGCTCAGCAGCACCACCTGGAGGGCCTCGATGGCCAGCACCGAGCAGGTCTTCGCCGTCATCAGGCCCCAGCGGGGCAGCGGGGAGGCGCCCAGCCGCTTGAGCACGCCGTAGCGGCGCTCGAAGCCGGTGGAGATGGCCTGACCGGTGAACGCCGTGGACAGCATGGCCAGCGCCAGGATGCCGGGCGCCAGGAAGTCGATCCGCGAACCTTTGCCGGTATCGACGATGTCCACGGCGCTGAAGAGCACCAGCAGCAGTGTCGGAATGATGACGGTCAGCAGCAGCTGCTCACCGTTGCGCAGCTGCGTCCGCGTCTCCAGCGCGGCCTGCGCCCGCACCATCCGAATCAGCGGCGCGGCCCCGGGCGCGGGCGAGTAGGTCCCCTCGGCGGTCATGAGCGCAGCTCCGTTCCCGTCAGTTCCAAGCTGTGCTTTTCCGGGGGGCAGCCCCCGGACCCCCGGCCGGGGTGGGCGTACCGCCTCACGAGCGCAACTCCTTCCCCGTCAGTTCCAAGAAGACGTCCTCCAGGGTGTGGCGTTCGACCGAGATGCGGTCGGGGAGGACGCCGTTCTGGGCGCACCAGGAGGTGACGGTGGCGAGCAGCTGGGGATCGACCGTGCCGGTCAGGCGGTAGCTGCCGGGGCTGAGTTCCACCGCCGAGGTTCCCGAAGGCAGCGCCTTCAGCAGGGAGTCGAGGTCGAGACCTGGGCGGCCGGTGAAGCGGAGGGTGTTCTCCGCACCGCCCTTGCACAGCTCCTCCGGGGTCCCCTGCGCGATGACCTTGCCGCCGTCGATGATCGCCACATCGTCGGACAGCTCCTCGGCCTCCTCCATGTGGTGCGTGGTCAGCAGCACCGTCACACCGTCCGCGCGCAGGTCGCGCACCAGGTCCCAGGTGGCGTGCCGGGCCTGCGGGTCCAGGCCCGCCGTCGGCTCGTCCAGGAAGACCAGTTCGGGGCGGCCGACCAGGGCCAGCGCCAGGGCGAGCCGCTGCTGCTGGCCGCCGGAGAGCCGGCGATAGGGCGTACGGCCGCAGCTGCCCAGTCCGAGCCGTTCGATCAGCGCGGGCACCTCCAGCGGGTGCGCGTGCAAGGTCGCCATATGGCGCAGGGTCTCCTCCGCGCGGGCGGTGGGGTAGATTCCGCCGCTCTGGAGCATCACCCCGATACGGGGGCGCAGCTCGGCGCCCTGGGCGGCCGGGTCGAGGCCGAGGACCCGTACGGTTCCGGCATCCGGGCGCCGATAGCCCTCGCAGGTCTCGATCGTGGTGGTCTTGCCTGCTCCATTGGGGCCCAGGAAGGCGGTGACGGTGCCGCGCGCGACGGTCAGGTCGAGTGCGTCCACGGCGGTCTTGTTCCCGTACCTCTTCACCAGCCCGGCGACCTCCACAGCCGCTGAACTTCGCATGCCAGGCAGTCTAAGGAGCCCACGGAAGGGCTCCTGGCCCGGGGGTTTCCCGGGGCCCCGGCCGGGGCTTCCCGGGACTCGTGTGCGTTCCCGGGAGCGCGGTTCCGGGCCGCCCCCGGCCCGGAGCGCGCTGACCACTTAGGTGTGCCTTACGTGACACACCCCATTTCGGCGGGCCGTGGCCGCCGCTTGCCGGGTCCGCCGGAATTAAGCAACAATGGCGTTGTGAAAAACAGGGACGAGGCTCGGGAGGACCGCCCGATGGCCGCACAGGCCACCGGCGGTTCCGTCGTGCCCGCGCCCCAGGACGAGCAGAGCGGCACCCGCAGCAGGGTCGCCCGCTCCATCCTCGACCACGGCCCCTCCACGGCGGCCGAGCTGGCGCTGCGCTTGGAGCTGACCCAGGCGGCGGTCCGCCGTCACCTGGACGCGCTCGCGGGCGAGGGCGTCGTGGAGCCCCGCGAGAAGCGGGTCTACGGCTCCCGTGGCAGGGGGCGTCCGGCCAAGGTCTTCGCCCTGACGGCCTGCGGCCGGGATGCCTTCGACCAGGCGTACGACCAGCTCGCGGCCGACGCCCTGCGGTGGATCGCCCAGACCGCCGGCGGGGGCGAGGTCGGGGAGGCCGCCGTGGCGGCCTTCGCGCGGGCCCGGATCGCGGCGCAGGCCGAGAAGTACCACGCGGCGCTGGAGGGTGTCGCACCCGAGGAGCGCACCAGGGCGCTGGCCGAGGCCCTGACGCAGGACGGGTACGCTGCCACGGCGCGCGCCGCGCCCGCCCAGGCGGGGGAGCAGCTGTGCCAGCACCACTGCCCGGTGGCGCACACGGCCGAGCAGTTCCCGCAGCTCTGCGAGGCGGAGACCGAGGTCTTCTCCCGCCTGCTGGGGACCCACGTCCAGCGCCTGGCGACCCTCGCCCACGGGGACGGGGTGTGCACCACTTTCATCCCCGGCGCGCAGCCGAAGCCCTCGACAAGCCCGGCGGACCGAGCGACCGGCCCGGTCGGCCAGGTGAGTTCAGCAAGACCCTCGAAGACCAGCGACACCAGTAACAGCCTCAGTACCACCAGCAACGCCACCAACGCGCACCAGGCCGGGAGGAACCCCGCATGACCGCTCCTACGGAGACTGCTCACCCCGAGCTCGACGGGCTGGGCAAGTACGAGTACGGCTGGGCCGACTCCGACGCCGCGGGCGCCGCAGCCAAGCGGGGCCTGTCCGAGGATGTCGTCCGCGACATCTCCGGCAAGAAGGACGAGCCCGACTGGATGCTGAAGCTGCGGCTCAAGGGCCACAAGCTCTTCCAGAAGAAGCCCATGCCCAACTGGGGCTCGGACCTGTCCGGCATCGACTTCGACAACATCAAGTACTTCGTACGGTCCACGGAGAAGCAGGCCCAGTCCTGGGAGGACCTCCCCGAGGACATCAAGAACACCTACGACAAGCTCGGCATCCCCGAGGCGGAGAAGCAGCGCCTGGTCGCCGGTGTCGCGGCGCAGTACGAGTCCGAGGTCGTCTACCACCAGATCCGTGAGGACCTGGAGGAGAAGGGCGTCCTGTTCCTGGACACCGACACGGCCCTGCGGGAGCACCCGGAGCTGTTCCAGGAGCACTTCGGCACCGTCATCCCGGCCGGTGACAATAAGTTCGCCGCGCTGAACACCGCGGTGTGGTCGGGCGGTTCGTTCATCTACGTCCCGCCGGGTGTCCACGTGGACATCCCGCTCCAGGCGTACTTCCGGATCAACACCGAGAACATGGGCCAGTTCGAGCGGACGCTGATCATCGTCGACGAGAACGCCTACGTGCACTACGTCGAAGGCTGCACGGCGCCGATCTACAACTCGGACTCGCTGCACTCGGCCGTCGTCGAGATCATCGTCAAGAAGGGCGGCCGGTGCCGCTACACGACGATCCAGAACTGGTCGAACAACGTCTACAACCTGGTCACCAAGCGCGCCGTCGCCTACGAGGGCGCGACCATGGAGTGGGTGGACGGCAACCTCGGGTCCAAGGTGACGATGAAGTACCCGGCGGTCTACCTCATGGGTGAGCACGCCAAGGGGGAGACGCTGTCCGTCGCCTTCGCGGGCGAGGGCCAGCACCAGGACGCCGGCGCCAAGATGGTGCACATGGCGCCCCGCACCTCCTCCAACATCGTCTCCAAGTCGGTGGCCCGCGGCGGTGGCCGCACCTCCTACCGCGGTCTCATCGAGATCGGCGAGGGCGCCGAGGGCTCCAAGTCCAACGTGCTGTGCGACGCGCTGCTGGTGGACACGATCTCGCGCTCCGACACCTACCCCTACGTCGATGTCCGCGAGGACGACGTGACGATGGGCCACGAGGCCACGGTCTCCAAGGTGAGCGACGACCAGCTCTTCTACCTGATGAGCCGCGGTCTGTCCGAGGACGAGGCCATGGCGATGATCGTGCGCGGCTTCGTCGAGCCGATCGCCAAGGAGCTGCCCATGGAGTACGCGCTGGAGCTGAACCGGCTGATCGAGCTGCAGATGGAAGGGGCGGTGGGCTAGCCCACCGCCTGCCCGGGCTGGTGCCGACGCGGGGGAGCGGCTGTCGTCCGCTTCCCCGCCCCTGCCGGGGCCGTTGAGGCCCTCGCCGCTGTAGCCGTCCGCCGTGGCGGCGGAGAAAATTCGTCTCTTTCAGAAAGCGAGCAACACGAGACCCATGGGTGAGGCCCAGAACATTCCGGTCGGTTCCAACACCGCCGGAGCGATCGCGGTGGCCGCAGAGTCCACCACCGCCACGAGGATGAGCGCGCCGCCGTCCTTCGACGTGGCGGACTTCCCGGTGCCGCACGGCCGCGAGGAGGAGTGGCGGTTCACTCCTCTGGAGCGGCTGAAGGGCCTGCACGACGGGTCGGCGCAGGCGTCCGGCTCCGTCAAGACCGAGGTGTCGGCGCCCGACGGCGTCACCGTCGAGACCGTCTCCCGGGACGACGCGCGCATCGGCCGGGCCGGTAAGCCGGTGGACCGGGTGGCGGCCCAGGCGTTCTCCGCGTTCGAGAAGGCGTCGGTCATCACCGTGCCCCAGGACGCGGTGCTGACCGAGCCGGTGCGTGTCGCCCTGCACGGCGAGGGCGGGGTCACCTACGGGCACACCGTCTTCGACGTCGGCGCCTTCGCCGAGGCGGTGATCGTCATCGACCACACCGGGGACGCGGTGCGCTCGGCCAACGTCGAGTTCGTCGTCGGTGACGGCGCCAAGCTGACCGTCGTCTCCGTGCAGGACTGGGACGACAGCGCGGTGCACTGCTCGCAGCACAACGCGCTGGTCGGCCGCGATGCCACGTTCAAGTCGATCGTGGTCACCTTCGGCGGCGACGTCGTCCGGCTCAGCCCGCGCGTCACCTACGCCGGCCCCGGCGGCGAGGCCGAGCTGTACGGGCTGTATTTCACCGACGCGGGCCAGCACCAGGAGCACCGTCTGCTGGTCGATCACGACACCCCCAACTGCCGCAGCAACGTGGCCTACAAGGGCGCGCTCCAGGGCGAGGGCGCGCACGCGGTGTGGATCGGCGATGTGCTCATCCAGGCCGAGGCGACCGGCACCGACACCTACGAGCTGAACCGCAACCTGGTGCTCACCGACGGCGCGCGCGTCGATTCGGTGCCCAACCTGGAGATCGAGACCGGGGAGATCGTCGGCGCCGGCCACGCCTCGGCGACCGGCCGGTTCGACGACGAGCAGCTGTTCTACCTGATGGCGCGCGGCATCTCCGAGCGCGAGGCCCGCCGGCTGGTCGTACGCGGCTTCTTCGCCGAGCTGGTCCAGCAGGTCGGGCTGCCCGACCTGGAGGAGCGGCTCATCACGCGCATCGAGACCGAGCTGGAGGCGTCGGTCTCATGAGCGAGGACGGATTCGTACGCGCCGCGGCGCTGAGCGATCTTGAGGAGGACACCCCCGTGCGGGTGGAGCTGGGCGGCGTCCCGGTCTCCGTCGTCCGCACGCAGGAAGGGGTGTTCGCGATCAACGACATCTGTTCGCACGCCAACGTCTCGCTCTCCGAGGGCGAGGTGGAGGACTGCACCATCGAGTGCTGGCTGCACGGCTCGCGCTTCGACCTGCGGACCGGCAAGCCCTCCGGACTGCCCGCCACCCGGCCGGTCCCCGTATACCCCGTAAAGATCGAAGGAGACGGCCCCGATGCGGCAGTCCTCGTCTCCGTCACACAGGAGTCCTGAAGCCCCCATGGCAACGCTTGAGATCAACGACCTGCACGTCTCCGTCGAAACCGAAGGCGGCCCCACCGAGATCCTGCGCGGCGTAGACCTGACCGTGAAGCAGGGCGAAACGCACGCGATCATGGGCCCGAACGGCTCCGGCAAGTCCACCCTCGCCTACTCGCTGGCCGGGCACCCGAAGTACACCGTGACCGGCGGCTCGGTGAAGCTCGACGGCGAGGACGTCCTGGAGATGTCCGTCGACGAGCGCGCCCGCGCCGGTGTCTTCCTCGCCATGCAGTACCCGGTCGAGGTCCCCGGTGTCTCCGTCTCCAACTTCCTGCGGACCTCCGCCACCGCCGTGCGCGGCGAGGCGCCCAAGCTGCGCACCTGGGTCAAGGAGGTCAAGGAGGCCATGGAGCGGCTCTCCATCGACCCCAAGTTCGCCGAGCGCAACGTCAACGAGGGCTTCTCCGGCGGCGAGAAGAAGCGCCACGAGATCCTCCAGCTGGAGCTGCTCCGCCCCCGGATCGCGATCCTGGACGAGACCGACTCGGGTCTGGACGTGGACGCGCTGCGCGTGGTCTCCGAGGGCGTCAACCGCGTCCGCGAGACCGGTGAGGTCGGCACGCTGCTGATCACCCACTACACGCGCATCCTGCGCTACATCAAGCCCGACTTCGTGCACGTCTTCGCCAAGGGCCGCATCGCCGAGTCCGGCGGCGCCGAGCTGGCGGACAAGCTGGAGGAAGAGGGCTACGAGGAGTACGTGAAGGGTGGTGCCACTGCGTGACAGTTCCCCCGGTATCCCCGGCTTCCCCCCCGTCACTGCCCGGGCTGCTCGACACCGAGGCGATCCGCAAGGACTTCCCGATCCTGGACCGCCTGGTGCACGACGGCCAGAAGGTGGTCTACCTGGACAACGCCGCTACCTCGCAGAAGCCGACCCAGGTGCTGGACGCGCTGGCCGACTACTACGAGCGGCACAACGCGAACGTGCACCGCGGGGTGCATGTGCTCGCCGAAGAGGCCACGGCGCTCTACGAGGGCGCGCGCGACAAGGTCGCCGCGTTCATCAACGCGCCCAGCCGCGATGAGGTGATCTTCACCAAGAACGCCTCGGAGTCGCTGAACCTCGTCGCGAACATGCTCGGCTGGGCCGATGAGCCCTACCGTGTCGAGCGCGACAGCGAGATCGTCATCACGGAGATGGAGCATCACTCCAACATCGTGCCGTGGCAGCTGCTCTCGCAGCGCACGGGCGCGAAGCTGAAGTGGTTCGGGCTGACCGACGAGGGCCGGCTCGACCTCGACGGGATCGATGAGCTGATCACCGAGCGCACCAAGGTCGTCTCGCTGACGCTGGTCTCCAACATCCTGGGCACCTTCAACCCCGTCGAGACCATCGTGCGGCGTGCCCAGGAGGTGGGCGCGCTCGTCGTGGTGGACGCCTCGCAGGCGGCCCCGCACATGGTGCTGGACGTCCAGGCGCTCCAGGCCGACTTCGTGGCCTTCACCGGGCACAAGATGTGCGGGCCCACGGGCATCGGCGTGCTGTGGGGCCGGCAGGAGTTGCTCAACGACCTGCCCCCGTTCCTCGGCGGCGGCGAGATGATCGAGACCGTCACGATGCACTCGTCGACGTACGCGCCCGCGCCGCACAAGTTCGAGGCGGGCACCCCGCCGATCGCCCAGGCGGTCGGGCTGGGCGCCGCCGTGGACTACCTCTCGGCGATCGGCATGGAGCGGATCCACGCGCACGAGCAGGCACTGACCGAGTACGCGGTGCGCAGGCTCCAGGACATCCCGGACCTGCGGATCATCGGCCCTCCCACGGCGGAGGACCGGGGCGCGACGATCTCCTTCACGCTCGGTGACATCCACCCGCACGATGTCGGGCAGGTCCTGGACGAGCAGGGCATCGCGGTGCGCGTCGGACACCACTGCGCACGGCCGGTGTGCCTGCGGTACGGAATTCCCGCGACCACGCGAGCGTCGTTCTACCTGTACTCCACACCCGCCGAGGTGGACGCCCTGGCGGTCGGGCTGGAACACGTACGGAATTTCTTCGCTTAGGGGCTGTCGGTGAAGCTGGACTCCATGTACCAGGAAGTGATCCTGGACCACTACAAGCATCCGCACGGACGTGGCCTGCGTGCAGGCGACGCCGAGGTCCACCACGTCAATCCGACGTGCGGGGACGAGATCACCCTGCGGGTGCGCTATGACGGCGACACGATCGAGGATGTGTCGTACGAGGGCCAGGGCTGCTCCATCAGCCAGGCCAGCGCCTCGGTACTCAACGAACTGCTGGTCGGCAAGGAGCTGGGCGAGGCCCGTCAGATCCAGGAGCGCTTCCTGGAGCTGATGCAGTCCAGGGGGCAGCTGGAGCCCGATGACGCCATGGAGGACCTGCTGGAGGACGCGGTCGCGTTCGCCGGGGTCTCGAAGTACCCGGCGCGGGTGAAGTGCGCGCTGCTGAGCTGGATGGCCTGGAAGGACGCTACGGCGAAAGCATTCGGCGAGCCGAGCAAGGAGACGACCTCATGACCGAGACGACCACCAAGCCCGCGAGCGAGGATGAGGTCCGCGAGGCGCTGATGGACGTCGTCGACCCGGAGCTGGGCATCGACGTCGTCAACCTCGGCCTGATCTACGGTATCCACATCGATGACGCGAACACCGCGACCATCGATATGACGCTCACCTCGGCGGCCTGTCCGCTGACCGACGTCATCGAGGACCAGGCCGTGTCCGCGACCGAGGGCATCGTCAACGAGCTGAAGATCAACTGGGTCTGGATGCCCCCGTGGGGCCCGGACAAGATCACCGACGACGGCCGCGAGCAGCTGCGGGCGCTGGGTTTCAACGTCTGAGCGCTCCCGCTCGCCGCTCCGTCGCGGCGTGCACGTGAGACGGCCCCGGCCGCCGGAATGCGGTGGCCGGGGCCGTTTCGCTGTCCACGGCCGCCCCTGGTGCCCGGGGGCGGGGGAGAGCATTATGTGTACGGCCGTACGCAGTGCTGTGTACGCTCGTACGTATGGTGTATGTGACGCTCGGAGCAGCGATCTTCGCCGAGATTCTGGCGACGACCTCGATGAAGTACAGCGACGGGTTCAGCAAGCTGTGGCCCTCGCTGTTCACCGGGGTGGGGTATGTGGTGGCGTTCCTGCTGCTCGCGCATACGCTGAAATCCATGTCCGTGGGCACCGCCTACGCGATCTGGTCCGGCGCGGGGACGGCGGCGGTGGCGCTGATCGGCATGATCTTCATCGGCGAGGCCGTCACCCTGTCGAAGATCCTCGGGCTGCTGCTGGTGATCGCGGGAGTCGTGGTGCTGAACCTGGGCGGAGCGCACTGATGGCACGGCGGTACGACCCCGACCGGCGGCAGCGCATCATCGACGCCGCGATCAGGATCGTGGAGCTGAAGGGCATCGACGTGCTCAGCCACCGCACGGTCGCTGCGGAGGCGGACGTGCCCCTGGGCTCCACGACCTACCACTTCGCGAGCCTCGACGACCTGCTGGTCGCCGCGCTGGAGCAGGTCAGCTGCGCACCGCAGACCGCCGTCCACATCTGGAGCGAAGCGCTGGAGGACGAGACGCCGCTCACCGACGGGATCACCTCCGTCCTGGAGGAGTACGCCTCGGGCAGACGCGGCAGCATCCGGCTGGAGTACGAGCTGTACCTGGCCGCGCTGCGCCGCCCGCCGCTCCAGCCGCTCGCCGCCCAGTGGCTGGACGACATGGTCGCGGTGCTGGCCCGGCACACCAGGGACCTCCCCACCGCGCGGGCGCTGGCCGCGCTGATCGACGGACTGCTGTTGCAGTTCCTGCTCACCGACCGGGACTTCGACCGCGAGGAGGTCCGCTCGGCGCTCGCCCGGGTGACGGGCGAGCAGTGAACGGGGGGCGGGGCCCGTGCCGGTGGCGGGGCCCGCGCCGGTCGCCGGGGCCGGACCGCTCGGCGGAGTGCGGACCGGTTCGTCATCGCGGGGCGAGTCCGGATAGCGTTCGAGGCATGACCGATGCACCCACCACCCCCACCGGCGCCGTCGCCGCCGGGCTCGCCACCGTCGCCGCGGACGGCGTTGTACTGGACACCTGGTTCCCGCAGCCCGCGCTCGTCGCGGAGCCCGGACCCGCCGGGAGCGAGCGGCTGAGCCCCGAGCGCGCCGCGGAACTGATCGGCCCCAGCGCGCCGCAGGCCCTTGGCGAGGACCCCCGGCGCGGGGTCGAGATCGTGGCCGTCCGTACGGTCATCGCCTCGCTGGACGACAAGCCGCTGGACGCGCACGACGTCTACCTCCGCCTGCACCTGCTCAGCCACCGCCTGGTCCGGCCGCACGGGCTCAGCCTGGAGGGGCAGTTCGGATTCCTGGCCAACGTGGCCTGGACCAACCTGGGGCCCGTCGCCGTGGACTCCCTGGAGCGGACGCGGCTCGCCGCCCGCGCCTCCGGCGCCCACCTGAGCGTCACCAGCGTGGACAAGTTCCCGCGCATGACCGACTACGTCATGCCCAAGGGCGTGCGCATCGGCGACGCCGACCGGGTACGCCTGGGCGCACACCTGGCCGAGGGCACCACCGTCATGCACGAGGGCTTCTGCAATTTCAACGCCGGCACGCTGGGCACCTCCATGGTCGAGGGCCGCATCAGCGCGGGCGTGGTCCTGGGCGACGGCACGGACCTGGGCGGCGGCGCGTCGATCATGGGCACGCTCTCCGGGGGCGGCAAGCAGACCATCTCCATCGGACAGCGCTGCCTGATCGGCGCCGAGGCGGGCGTCGGCATCTCGCTGGGCGACGACTCCGTGGTGGAGGCCGGGCTCTACGTCACGGCGGGCACCCGCGTCTCCCTGCCCGACGGGAAGATCGTCAAGGCCCTGGAGCTGTCCGGCGCCAACAACCTGCTCTTCCGCCGCAACTCCGTGACCGGCTCCGTGGAGGCCCTCCCGCGTACCGGCTCCTGGGGCGGCCTGAACGAGGCTCTGCACAGCCACAACTGACCAGCCCCACCTGATCAATCACGGCTGGTCCGCCACAGCCGCTCCGTCACAACTGAGTTCCGGCCGGTCGTCCCCGGGACCTCGCGCATGCCCGTAGGCCATAGGGTGACGGGCATGCGCGATCTTGTGGCCGGCATGCGGTATCTGGGGCGGGGCCAGCGGTGGGTGTTCCAGCACGGGCGGTGGTTCGGGTTCGGACTGCTGCCCGCACTGGTCACCCTTGCCCTGTACGCCGTCGCACTCACGCTGCTGGCCTTCTGGGCGGACGACATCGCCACCTGGGCCACGCCCTTCGCCGACGGCTGGAGCCCGGCCTGGCGGGGGGCGCTGCGCGGGGTCTTCGCCGTGCTGCTGTGGGGCGGCGTGCTGATGCTGTCGGTCGTCACCTTCGCGGCCGTCACGCTGCTGGTCGGCGATCCTTTCTACGAGAAGCTGTCGGAGAAGGTCGAGGAGAGCGAGGGCGGGCTGCCGCCCGGCCAGGACCTGCCGCTGTGGCGGGAGTTGTGGATCTCGCTGCGCGACAGCCTGTTCGTCCTGTGGCGCACGCTGCTGTTCACGGTGCCGCTGTTCCTGCTCGGCTTCGTGCCCTTCGTCGGCCAGACGGTCATCCCCCTCCTCGGGTTCTGCGTCTCCGGCTTCTTCCTCGCCCTTGAGCTGTCTTCGGTCGCGATGCAGCGCCGGGGCATCCCGGTCCGGGAGCGGCTGCGGACGCTGCGCACCCGCAAGGCCCTCGCGCTCGGCTTCGGGGTGCCGCTGGTGCTGTGCTTCCTGGTGCCCGTCGCCGCGGTCTTCCTCATGCCGGGCGCGGTCGCCGGCGCCGCGCTGCTCGTCCGGGACCTCCAGGGCGAACACGGCCCCGACCCGCGCACCCCCGCCCCGGACGGACCCGCGTACGGGCAGGCGGTCCCGCCCCCGTACGGACAGGCGCCGGGGCCGCAGGCGCCGGGACCCCAGGGTCCGCCTGCCGGGGGGTACGGTCCGCCGCCGGGAGGCCCGTACGGCTCGCCGCAGCCAGGACCGTACGGTCCGCCGCCCGATGGCCCCTACGGAGCCACGCGCGCGTCCGGCGGCGGGACTCCATAGAACCGTGGGGCGGTGGCCCTGCACCGGGCGTCACACCCCCGCCGCCGGACGCGGCGCCGTTTCCCGCTCAGCGCAGCGGTATCCGTACGACCGACGGGTCGTGGTCGCTGGACTGGTCGGCGAACTCCGCGTTGATGTGGACGATGTCGTAGTCGGGGCGCCGCACAGCCGGGCTGGTCAGCAGGTGATCCAGGCTCTGGGAGTTGCCGTTGAAGACGTAGCCGTAGCGCTCGTTCGCGGGCAGCCGGTTCATGGGGCTGGTCAGCGCGTGGCCGGAGCGCAGCGCGTCCAGGGTGGGCGAGAACGGGAAGTCGTTGAAGTCGCCGCCCGCGACGATCAGCGCGTTCCGGTCCTTGGCCCGCACGTCCCGCGCGAAGGAGTTGAGGAGCTTAGCCTGCTCCACGCGCTGCGGCTCCGAGTGCCGGGCCGGGGGTTGGAAGCGGCCCTCCATGGGCTGGTCGCCGTCCAGGTCGCCACCGCCCTTGGAGCTGAAGTGGTTGGCGACGACGAACACCTCGCGGCCCCGGAAGCGGAACTCACCGGCCAGCGGCTTGCGGCTGGCCTGCCACGCCGCGTCCTGCGGGGCGATGCGCCCCGGTGAGGCCGACAGGGCGGGCTTGCCGCTCCTCCCCACGACCTTGACCGGCGTGGTCGCGTCGCCGCCGGGCCGGTCGGTGAAGGAGACCCGCTCGGGGTTGTAGAGGAAGGCGACGCGGATGTTGCCGCCGGGCTGGCCGCCGTCCTGCTTGTCCGCCGGATCGATCTGACGCCACTTGTAGGAGGGGCCGCCCGCCTTGCGGACCGTCTCGGTGAGCATGTCGAGCGTCTTGTCGGCGGCGACCGTGCCGTCGTCCTCGGGACCGGTGTTGTCCTGGACCTCCTCGACGGTGACGATGTCGGGCGAGGACAGGTTCGTCACCAGCCCTTCGGCCAGCCGGTCGAACTTGGCGGGGTCGGTCCTGGGGGAGAGGTTCTCGACGTTGTAGGTGGCCACCGCCAGTTCGTCCGCGCGCTGCGCCCTGGTCCGCTCGCGCTTCAGATCCCGGTCCCGGTGGGTGCCCAGGGTGGTGGCGCGCAGCGTGTAGCCGCCGAACTGCTCGTAGTCCAGGGGCCCTTCGGTGCTCCCGGCCAGCTCGTCACCCACGTCGGCCTTCGGGAAGGGGTGCTCGTCGAGCGGGAGGAGCGAGGAGACCTTCATCCGGGCGCCGTTCTGGTCCCCGTACGAGCCGTAGAGGGTGCCGCCGCGCGGGGTGGGGCGCTGGCGGGGGTCGGCGGTGACCCACAGGTCGTGATAGGCCGAGGTCGGGCCCGTGACCCGCGCGTCGCGCACCGAGACACGCATGCCCTCCAGCGACTCGTAGCGGTCCAGGGCGTAGCGGGACGGGCGCAGGGCGCGGTTCTCGATGCTGCCGCCCCCGGCGTCGGGGGCGTAGGTGCGCGGGATGCTGCGCGGGGTCAGCCGGAAGGCGGCGGGCAACTCGGCGCGGCGCCCGCCGTCGGCCGGGGCGGAGCGCCAGGTGGCGCCCGTGAGCTGGGTGACGGACTGGCCCCCGGCCTCCTTGCCGCCCGGGTAGAACTCGGCGACCTCACCGGAGGCCGTCAGCGCGTCCCCCACGGCGACGCCGGGGCTCTCCTTGCCCGTGTAGACGAAGATCCCTTCGCTGGTGGCCGGGTTGTCGTCGGGGTCGGTGTCCTGGAGCCAGAAGCCGCGCGCCGAGCCGAAGCCGCGCACGCCCGTGACGATTCCGGGGACGCCGGTGACCTGGCGGCCCGCATAGGGGGACAGCCGAGTGCTGCCCTGAATGTCGTGAATGCGTATTGCCTTGCCGGTGTCGGCGCCTGCGGACGACGGCAGGACCAGCAGGGTGGAGCAGACAGCGGCGACGGTGAGTGTCGCCGCACGCAGAGGTCGGGACGATCGGGACGGCACGAAAAGCCTCCGGGGTTCGGGCCCTTGAACGGGTGCGGGGCTGTGCTTGGCGGTGCGGTGCGGTGTGGAGCTGTGCTGACTGAGTGGTGCGGGGCTGTGCTGGTGGGGCGGAGCCGGCGGTCCGCTGGTCCTCCCGACAGCCTGGTGGAGTCGGCTGCGGGATGGAACTGGCTGGTCTCGCTGGGTGAAGTCGGCCGCGCCGGTGCCTCGGGGGGCGCGCGCTCCGGTGCCACCGGTCGGCCGGACAGCATTCTCTACGCGCGTAAAGTCTGGTCGGCCAACAGCAGTTGTCAAGAACGTGACATCGCAGGGGGGCGCCCCGCCGCCCTCCTGTTACATGGCGGGTGCACGATTCGGGCAGCCGAGGACAGAACCCGTCTACGCTGGGGCCCTGCACCGCCCCGCAACCCCGTACCCCCTGAACCCGTAATCCCGTATCCCCCTGAATCCGTAACCCCGTAGGACTCGTAGGAGATGAACGCGCACATGACCGGTGACGACCGTCCCACCATGCCGCCCGTACGGCTGCCCTCTGACGCCGAACTGGCACGGGACGCGCTGGCCGCCCCCCTCCTGGCGCGCGCGGTGGAGCTGACCCGATGGGCGCGCGCGGGCGGGCCCGAGGGCGCGGGCATCCCGGTCGGCGCGGGCGGCGAGCTGCTGTCCGAGCAGCTCAAACAGGCCGCGGCCCACCTGGGCCTGGCGGACGGCGAGGACGCGCCCGCGCTCGCCGCCGACGCCTGGAACTTCGCGGTGGACACCGGGCTGCTGATCATCGACGAGGACGCCGACGACGAAGCGGCAGGCGCGGGCGGTGGCCCGTCCAGCGACAGCCCCGTGCCCTCCGGCGACGACTCCTCGCCCTTCAGCGACGAGCCGGTCGGCATGGCCACGCCGGACGAAGAGCTGGCCGGACTCACCGGCGGCGCCGCCGAGGCGGGCACCCCGAGCCCCGCCGAGATCCTCGAACTGTGGCAGGACGGTCTGGAGACGGTGCTCGCCGACGCCGCGACCCCCAGCTTCGAAGAACTGCTCGGCGGCATCGAGAACGCCATCGGCCAGGACGGCGAGATCGACCCGAACTCCATCGACCTCGACGCCGTGGACTGGAATCCGGAAGAAGAGGCCGACTTCCTCGACAGTGCCCTGGGCAACCTCTACCTGCTGACCGCCACGGACGCGGCCGTCGCCGCGGGCTCGATGGTGCCGCTGCCGGTCCTGGCCGCCTCGATGATCGTCCCGGAGGGCATGGACGAGCCCACCGACGAGGTGCTGGAGGAGGTCTCCACGGCGATGATGCGGCTGGACGAACAGTTCCGGATGCTGGAGCCGACCGGATTGGTGGAGTACCAGCCGGTGGACGAGGCGCTCACCCGGGAGGCCGGCGAGGCCGAAGAGGCGCTGGAAGCCGAACAGCTCGGCGGCGAGCTGGACGATGAGGACGTCTCCCGCTACGGCATGGTGCGGCTGACCCCGCTGGGGTTGCACGGGGTGCGCGAGCGCATGCGGGAGGCCGGTCTGGAGGTGCCCGCCGTCGGCGATCTGGCCGGCTCGGGCGCCGACGTACTCCTCGCGGCACTCCCCGTCTACACCGAGGACAACGCGCGCAGCGAGATCGAGACCTGGCTCGCCGAACGCGCCGGCCGGGCCGAGGGCGACGGGGCGGCGGACGCGGCCCGCGAGCTGCTGGCCGCCGCGCGCGGCGGCGACGAGGAGGGCCCCGTACGCCGACTGGCGTGCCAGCAGGCCCTCTCGCTGGCCGGACCCGAAGCCGAGCCCGCGCTGCGCGAGGTGCTGGAGGACCGGCAGCTCGGCGGGCTGGCCCGGGTGTGGCTGGCGGAGCGCGGCGCCGCGGACGTGCCGCAGCCCGACGAGGACATGGTCTTCTGGCTGACCGTGGACACGATCGCGGCGCAACTCGCCACAGCGGGCGAGCCGGAAGAGCTTCAGGATCTGGTGCGCGGGCTGGTGGACCAGCACGCGGGGTTCTTCGACAAGGCGTGGCGCGTCGACCACCCGGCGACCGGAGAGGTGCTGGAAGCGATGGGCCGGGTGCACCCCGACAAGCAGGTTGCCAAGGCCGCCCGCAAGGCCGCCTTCAAGGCCCGCTCCCGCTGAGCACCTCCGGTGCGGGCCCGCGACGGTATGTGCGGATCCGGCCTGATCCGGGCTGACGCGGGTTGGTGCGTCGGGTTGGTTCACTCCGCTCCGCGCTGCATCGCGCCGCCGCCCTCCTTCCGGTGTGTACCGGAGGGAGGGCGGAGCTGTGTGCTACGCCGCCCCGGGTGGTTGTGAGGACGAAGGGGCCGCTGCGGAATCCGCCGCCGGTCGCTTTGTGCCCGCCGCGTCGATGCGGCGTGCCCGTTTCCCAGGCCCGCAAAGGCGAAATGCGTGCCCGTTCGGGCCCGTTTCGAACCGTTCGGGCATCCGAGCCGTTGTTCTCCTCGACAACCGGAACTTCATACGCCCCACACGCCCCACACGAGAGGACCTCGGAAATGCAAGCAGGAGACGAGGCGCGCCGCCTGACGCCGGTCCCGGAAACAGATGAGATCCGGGTCAACTGGGCGGAGGGGAGCATTGAGTTACCCGAACAAACGGTCGAAAAGGTCGCCCAGCTCGCTGAGGCTTCCCGGCCCGGCTCACCCGCCCGTGCCGGAACGGAACTCAGCGGCGGCACAGGCCCCCTCAACAGCAACCCGCCCACCCGTGCCGCAACGGGGTTCAGCGGCGGCACAGGTAACAGTGCGAACAACCCGCCCACCCTGAACTTCCGGGACGAGCACGGCAACCAGTTCACGGCCACTCCCGACGGCAACGGTGACTGGAAGGTGAGCGAGATCTTCTCGCGGCCAGCCGCATTGGCCCGACAGAACCGAACGGAGATCACGACGGCCATCAAGTGCGTTGCCTTCGCCCTGGTGGCGGGAGGAGAAGCGCTGAAGGCGGCGGGCCAGGAAACCTACGGCAAGGGTCTGAAAATCACGGGCAACGCCCTGATGGGCGCCGCGCAATTCTCGGACGCGGGCCATTACGGACACTCTGCCTTGGTGACCGCGAGGGAAGAAGGGCTCAGAGAGGCATTCGCGGATGGACGTAAGGCGGTCTTGGGATTTGTCGGCGGGGCCGCCGCAGCCGTGTCTGCCGCTGTCGACGGAGGCGATAATGCGATCGCTAATTCCATTACAGCTGGCTTGGGCGGCTTCGCTGCTGTGTCGACCGGCCCGACGAGGGTAGAACAGAAGCAGACCGAGGAAGAAAAGCGGAAGCACTTCTACGACCATGACTCACAGGTCGAAGCCCAATCCCACCTTGACCGGCCGCTGCCGCTGCCGAGGAATTACACGGGATTCAGCGGATCGAACCCTGAGAGCACGATCCGGAGTGGGGCTCCGAGTCTCCACCAGGTACCGCAGGGGGTGCCGATGCGGCCCACCCTTCCCAGCAACAACTCCCAGGGCAGCACCGCCCAGTCCGTGAGGGACATGTTGCCCCAACAGTTCGTGCAACGCAGGGACACCCAGAACAGCGGCGCTTCCACCACTGAGAACCCGACGGCGAGGCCGCCGGCCGCCGTCCTTCCCGCTTCCCAGGCGAAGAGCGGCCGGAAAATGGGCCCAGGGTGACCAGGACGGCCGAGTGCCAGCCCGAGTGAGCTGATCCGCTCGGGTAGGGCGCCCGGCAGCGCGGGCCGGACGTGGTACACGAGCCGGCCCGCGCGGAACATGAGCAGACGTGGTGAGGGCCGGGTACCCTCGCGGCGGAAAAGCAGTGGCGCGGCCCACCGCAAGTGGCTACGGTCACTCGTGTTCGTGCGTCGGCCGCCGCTGTTGGCGGCCCTTGAAAGAGACCAGGAGGTGTTGACCGATGACTGTTGAGCTGGGCGCTGCCCGCATCCGGAAGTTCATCAAGTCCACCTCCGTGGCCGTCGGCTGACCCGTTCCGTCCCTTCGCGTCCCTGTGCGCGCGGGTGCAATGTGCGGTCGGTCGGGGCCGCCTTGTGAAGGGCCATCCCCTTGTCTTCCTCTCTTTCTTCTTCCTCCTCTGCCTCTCCCTCCCCTCTCCCGGGCTCTTCTTCGGGCTCTTCGCACCCGCTGACCCCGTACGGCTGGGACGCGGGCTGGGAGGCCGAGTTCGGCCCGTTCGCGGAGCGTGGGCTGCTGCCCGGCCGGGTCGTCCGCGTCGATCGCGGGCAGTGCGACATCGTCACCGCCGAGGGCATCGTCCGCGCCGACACCGAGTTCGTCGTGCCGCACGATCCGATGAAGGTCGTGTGCACGGGGGACTGGGCCGCCCTCGATCCCGCGGGCTGCGACCCCCGATATGTGCGGACGCTGCTGCCGCGCCGCAGCGCCTTCGTGCGCTCCACGTCCTCGAAGCGCTCCGAGGGCCAGGTGCTGGCCGCCAATGTCGAGCACGCGCTGATCGCCGTCCCGCTCGGCGGCGACCTGTACCTGGGCCGCATCGAACGGTTCATCTCGCTGGCGTGGAGCAGCGGCGCCCAGCCGCTGCTCGTCCTCACCAAGGCGGACCTCGTCCCCGACGCGGTCACCGTCGCCCACCTGCTCGCCGACGCGCAGAGCGCGGCGCCCGGCGTGCGGGTGCTGCCGGTCAGTGCCGAGACCGGCGACGGGCTCGACGCTCTCGCCGCCGTCCTCGCGGGCGGCACCACCGCGCTGCTCGGCCAGTCGGGCGCGGGCAAATCGACGCTCGCCAATGCCCTGTTGGGGCACGGTGCGCAGACTGTCCAGGCCATTCGCGACCGGGACGGCAAGGGCCGTCACACCACGACGACCCGCAACCTGCTGCCGCTGCCCGCGGCGTCGGGCGGCGGCGTGCTCATCGACACTCCCGGGCTGCGCGGCGTGGGGCTGTGGGAGGCGGAGGAGGGCCTGGGCCAGGCGTTCTCGGAGATCGAGGAACTGGCCCGGAACTGCAGGTTCCAGGACTGCGCCCACCAGGCCGAGCCCGGCTGCGCGGTGCTGGCCGCCGTGGAGGACGGCACTCTCCCCGAGCGGCGGCTCGACAGCTACCGCAAGCTGCTGCGCGAGAACGTTCGGCTGGCCGCCCGCACCGACGCGCGACTGCGCGCCGAGCAGCGTCAGATGTTCAAGCAGCGGCAGGCGCTCGGCCGGCACATGATGGAACGCAAGCGCGGTCCTCGCCGCAAGCGGTAGCGCTCCGCGAGTGGGGGAGGGGATGGGGGCGAGGGGCGGACCGGCCGCGTCGGTCCGCCCCTCGCCCCGGCGCCGACGGTATGGGCGGGAAACGGTCAGCGCGGGTGCGATACGTGCTGGTTGGTACCGTCCCCTTCATGTTTCCGAGGTTGTTCCCGAGGCTGCCCCAGAGGCCGCTTCCTTGGGCGTTGAACGTCCGGTTCTCGTCGCTGTCGCCGTCCCCGCCGACGGCACTCGCGGGCGGTGACCGGGCGCGGGTCCTGTGATGGGCAGGGCCGTGCCCGCGCCCGCCGCGCCGTTCGGTCCGCTGGAGTTCCAGCTCGTGCTGCTGCGCAGGATGGCCGACTTCCAGCGGAACAGGGTCGAAGAGGCCCTGCGCGTGCTCGGCGTCGGCCTCGGCACGATGCGGGAGGCGAACAAGCGCTGGCAGGCCATGGTCCGTTCCCCGCGTGGTGCCGGCCGTGGCTCCCTCGCCCGCTACCGCTCCGTCCTCGGTCCGCCCGAGGCCACCGAGCGGCGCCGGGTCGGCGACCTCGGCTGCGAGGCGCTCAGCTGGGCCCTGCCGCTCTGGCCCGAGCTGCGCTTCGAGGTGGTGAGCGCGCCGGGTGGCGGCGCGGCGTGGAACGAGTGGCTCGTACGGGCGCCGGGCGCGCCCTCGCCGCGGCTGCGCACCGTCGAGGACCTGGTGCCCTGGTCGTGCACGGTGGACGAGGTCGCGCGCGCGTTCCCTCCCCTGCCCGCGCGCGGCGGTTCGACGCCCGCGCGCTTCCAGCCGGCGGCTGGGCCGCACGCCCAGCGGCTCGCCTGCACGGCTCCCGATGTGGACGGTCAACTCCACGATCTGGTCGCGGAGTTCACCTGGGGACTGCTCCAGCGCCTGTCGGAGGACGCGGTGCGCCCGGCGGACACCCGCCCCTGCCCGTAGCGCCCACCCCCGGCGCTCGCCCACGGCCCCGGAGGGTGATGTCCGATTCCCGCCAGAGCCGGGCCGGGCGACGGCGCACACTGGGAAATGTGACGACAGAAGACAGCAGGTATGAAGCCGTACGCAGCAGGGACGCGCGCTTCGACGGCGTGTTCTTCCTCGGCGTGACGACCACCGGGATCTATTGCCGCCCGAGCTGCCCGGCGGTCACCCCCAAGCGGGAGAACGTGCGCTTCTACCCGACGGCCGCCGCGGCCCAGGGTGCGGGCTTCCGGGCCTGCCGCAGGTGCCGTCCCGACGCCGTACCTGGCTCGGC
Organism: Streptomyces axinellae; assembly: GCF_039532135.1. NCBI lineage: Bacteria > Bacillati > Actinomycetota > Actinomycetes > Kitasatosporales > Streptomycetaceae > Streptomyces > Streptomyces axinellae. Next base: position 1,615 of record NZ_BAAARJ010000018.1, on the reverse strand, counting down.
GGAGTGGAATGTGCGGGCCGACCTCGTCGGCCGGGCGATGCGGATGATCTCCGACGGCGTCGTGGACCGCGAGGGCGTCGCCGGGCTGGCCCGCAAGCTCGGCTACAGCGCACGCCAGGTCCAGCGTCAGCTCACCGCCGAGCTGGGCGCCGGCCCCGTCGCGCTCGCCCGCGCCCAGCGCGCGCACACGGCCCGGGTGCTGCTCCAGACGACGCCGCTGCCGGTCACGGAGGTCGCGTTCGCCTCGGGGTTCGCGAGCGTGCGGCAGTTCAACGACACCGTCCGTGACATCTACGCCCGCACCCCCACCGCGTTGCGCGAGGCATCCGCACGCGGCGGGCACGGCCCGGCGGGGCGCCCCGAGGCCCGGGAGTCGGCGCAGCACGGGGGAGCGGCTGTCAGCGGGGTGCCGCTGCGGCTCGCGTACCGGGGCCCGTACGCCAAGGGACAGGTGTTCGGCTTCCTGGAGCGCCGTGTCGTCCCCGGCGTCGAGGAAATGCGCGGCGAACCCGGCGCGCGCACTTACCGGCGCACCCTGAACCTGCCGTACGGCAGCGGCGTCGCGGAGATCGACGAACGTCACGCGCGCGACGGCGAGGGCTGGCTGGAGTGCCGGCTGCACCTGGGCGACCTGCGCGATCTGACCACCGCCGTCCAGCGGGTGCGACGGCTGTTCGACCTGGACGCCGACCCGTACGCGGTGGCCGAACGCCTCGGCGGCGACAGCGCCCTCGGTCCGCTGCTGGCCCGTACCCCCGGGCTGCGCTCGCCCGGCGCCGCCGACGCGCACGAACTGGCGGTACGCGCCGTGCTCGGGCAGCAGATCTCGGTCGGTGCGGCGCGCACCCTGGCGGCGAAGCTCGTCGCGGCCTACGGCAAGCCGCTCGCGGTACCGGACGGCACGCTCACCCACCTCTTCCCCGAAGCCGGGGCGCTGGCCCAGGCCCCGCTGGGCGAACTGGGCATGCCGGACAGCCGCCGCCGTACGATCCGCACCGTCGCGGAGGCGCTGGCGGACGGGACGGTGGTGCTCGATCCGGGTGCCGACCGTGAGGAGACCGAGCACGCGCTGCTGAATCTGCCCGGCATCGGCCCGTGGACGGCCGGCTACATGCGCATGCGCGCCCTCGGTGACCCTGACGTCTTCCTGCCGGGCGATGTGGGCGTACGGCACGGCCTCGCGCTGGCCGGAGCGGAAGCGGGCCAGGCCGAGTCGTGGCGGCCCTGGCGCTCCTACGCCCTGCACCACCTGTGGCACGCCACCACCTTGGCCGAGGAGACCGCTTCGGCGCAGAAGGCCACTCGCCCCGGGGAGAAGGTGCGTTCGTCCCGGGCTGCGGCAAGGGCCGCAGCCGCAGACGTGTGAAGGCCCTGACCCCAGCCCCGGGCAGGGGGGCTTGGGCCAGGGCCGGTCCGCCCACGGATGTCGGGCGGATCCGCCGGCGGACGACGGGGGCGTACGAACCGCCGGCGGCGCCGGGGTGGTGTGTGGTGGTCAGCCGACGCTGATGATGTTGACGAAGGTGCCGGGGCGGGTGGCGCCGGACTGGTCGAGGAGGGAGCCGCCGTAGGGCCACTTGAGGGTGACGTGGGTGGTCTCGTCGGGCGGGGTGAG
>NZ_BAAARJ010000017.1:100731-180446 GCF_039532135.1 Streptomyces axinellae | reverse complement strand
CGAGCTCATCTCCAATGCCGAGGTCGCCGAGATCCCCGCCTACACCGCGTTCGCCGGCCGCAAGAAAGCAGATCGCGTCACGGCCCGCCTCATCGTGCGCCGGGTCCGTGACCTGGCCAGACCCGCCGTCATCGGCGAGCAGGGCGAACTGTTCCCGGTCTGGCGCCACCACCCCTTCTTCACCGACAACCCCGCCCCGACACTCCAGGCAGAGCAGGAACACCGCCACCACGCCGTCATCGAGCAGATCACCGAGTACGGCCAGCCCGGAACGGGAATGTGCTGGTCCTTGCCGCGACCGTAGGTGTGACACAAGATCCGCTCAGGCGAGGTGTGCGCATCCGGCCGCAGCCAGCAGGTGATGTCGGCGGCCGGCACCAGACGGCCGTCGGCCGCCCTGGGCAGCGGGACCGATGCCAGGGCCCGCCGCAGCCGGGACACGTCCACCCGCCCCGTCGGCACAGCGGAGTACAGACTGCCGTGCCCACGGCGATGCTCGCCCACCAGCGACAGCTCGACCAGCGACCTGACCGGGCCATCCGCACACAACACTGCATCCGCCAGCTCGAACAGGGCATCCGCACGAGAGGTCAGACACGAGTAGAACTCGCCCCGGAAGCGTGACAGTTCCGCGAACGGCCCCACCACTGCAGTGTTGTGCAACAGACTCATCCCACGGCCTTCGTGCTGAACTTGTGTGTCCTTGGTCGGAGCACATGATCAGCCGAAGGCCGCCTGCTTGTAAGGGAGTTACCACCGCGAGTGATCAAGTTCGAGGACGCATTCGACCCCCGACCTTAAAGATCAAGTTAGTACGGCTCATCGGTGGCGACGCGGTCGATCGGGATGAGCGTGCCGTCGACGATGACGAAGTCGCCCTCGCCCAGGCCGGCCTGGGCTTCGCGCAGTCCGGGTGCCCAGCTGGCCAGGACGTCGATGGTCTCGTCCACGTACCGCCATGCAGTCGCCTCCGAGATCTCGAACCCGGCCGCGAGCTGGGCGAACGTCTCGTTCTTGCGCAGGTGTGCCAGGGCGAGGAGGGCCTGGTGGAAGCAACAGAGCGTGCGCCACGTCGAGTTCAGTTCACGCCTTCGGGCGTAGATGAGCCAGGAGACATGCTCGACCAGCTCATGCGGGACGTCGAGCATGGAAGGATATGAAACCAACGGAGCCCCTCGGTTACCGGTGTGATGAGTAAGATCACCACGTCGACGACGAGGGGCTCTGCCATGTCACCGCCCTCGCTGACCAGCCCATTTCACCCCTACGGCACAGGATGAAAGAGGTTCACTGGCGGTGTAGGCCCTCGACGCGGTGTTGTTGCACCGTTCGGGGGCCGTCTCATTGCAGATGGGCGACGAGACAAGCACCAACGTAACCGCACATAGCTTCGGAACGCCGCGCTTGCCCCTCAACTTCCGGAACTGATCGAAAAGTTACGCCGCCCCCTGGTGATCGGCGCTCAGGCAACTGCTCGGATGAGCAGGCCCCACATGAGGCCGCGCAGCCCGGGCCTGGACCGGGCGGGCCGCGTAGGTGCGGCACCGGAAGCCGACTGGCCCCGGAAGAACTCTGCGTACCGCTCCAACAGCCCGCGCTCGTAGTACGGGCACAGACAGCGCGCCCCTGCTCCGCCCCGGCCCCGGCGATACGACCCGGCCTGCGAAAACGGGCGCCTGCCGACACGGGCACGGAGAGTGGGAGGGGCGCCGTTTGAACTATTTGTGGCGCCCGTCCGTTGCTGTCCTTGAGGGGGAAATCTCCGGTTCCGCACTTCCAACCGCTTGGGCGGACGGAGGGTGCGGGCAGGGCAGCCCGCGGGCTAAAACCCCGGATACGGAAACTCCACATCGACACCAGTACGGGTACAGAAGGGTTGATTCGAAAATGCCCAGTGATGATATGCGGCGTAATCTCCTGAAGACTAACTCTCTAAACGCTCGTTACGCAGAAGAACCGCCCTCGGCCTGGCGTGCGGAAGGCTACAAGGAGTGGGCCCGGGATGAGGAGAAAGTCGCCATCAAAGCTTACAACTTGAGCGATGATGGCGAGCACGAATTTGATCGAATGGAGGACGCTGGCGATCTGAAGCGGAAGTGGAATCAGGCGCACGACGCGATTTTGGCGTATAACGCGAGTGCGGTGGCCCCGGCTGCCAGCCGGGAGGATCTTAGGGACCGGGCCATGAGTGTCTACCAGGAGGCTCTCTTGAAGCAGGCGCCCTACAGCGAGAAATATGATTCTAGGCCGGACGAGAAGTACTTCCGCCAGGCTAAGGAAAACTTGTTTCAAAGAAATCAGCAGGCCGGGCAACCGTCCGTTGGAGAAGCGGCGCGCAACTTGACCCCAAATCCTTCTGGTCAGCAACCGAGCGCACTGCGGCCCTCTGCAAACACGCCTGTCGGCCAAAGGCCGTGGGAGACGCAAGGTCCGAAGAAAGGCCCCGGCCACGGGCCCAGTATGAGCTAAGACCTGTCCTGTAACTGCTGGTCAGCGGTGAGATGATCTTGTCGTGTCTGGTGTGATCACGGCGTCGCAGCCCTCCTGGATAACCCGTTCAGCGGGTTGAGCCCGCGTCAGTTCGGCAAGCTGATCACCGCGCTCCGGCGCGAGGGTGCGGATCCGGTGCGCAAGGGCCGGCCGTGGAGTCTGCCGCTGGAGGACCGCGTCCTGCTGGTCGCCGCGTACTGGCGCACGAACCTGACCCTGCGGCAACTGGCGCCGCTCTTCGGGGTGTCGAAGTCTGCGGCCGATCGCATCATCGACCACCTCGGGCCGTCGCTCGCCCTCCAGCAACGCAAGCGGTTCCGCAAGGACGCCGTGCTGATCGTCGACGGCACCCTGGTCCCCACCCGCGACCACAGCGTCGCCGAACAGTCGAAGAACTACCGGTACTCCACCAACCACCAGGTCGTCATCGACGCGGACACCCGGCTGGTCGTTGCGGTCGGCCGTCCGTTGCCCGCAACCGTAACGACTGCAAGGCGTGGGAGCTGTCCGGTGCGAGGGCCGCCGTCGGCAGGACCACGGTTATCGCGGACGGCGGCTACCGGGGCACCGGCCTGGTCATTCCGCACCGCCGCGAACCCGGCCAGAGCGAACTGGAGCCGTGGAAAGAGGAACACAACACCTCGCACCGCAAGGTCCGCGCCCGCGTCGAGCACGCCTTCGCCAGCATGAAGACCTGGAAAATCCTCCGCGACTGCCGCCTCAAAGGTGACGGCGTCCACCACGCGATACTCGGCATTGCCCGCCTGCACAACCTCACCCTCGCCGGGTGACGAAGGAACAAGCAGGTCAGCGCACACGTCGTAGATCATCTAGCGTGCTCGGCCAGGCGGCGGGCCAGGGCCCGGACCAGGCTGCCCAGGGCCGGGGGCTGTTCGATGACGAACGGGCGGTCCAGCGCGGCGAGTACGGCCGGGATCCACTCCAGCCGCTCGGCCCTCATCCGGACGCGGATCCACTCGTCCCGGACCCCGGCGCGCGCAGCTGCCTCGTGCGCCGGAGCGTTCTCGTCGTGCCCCGTAGCGGCATCGGGCAGCGGGGACAAGGTCGCGAGGTCGGGCGGGAGGTGGCGGCGGATGTGCGCGGCGTCGGCCTGGACGCGCAGCGAGACCTCGTGGGCCCAGGGCGTACGGGCCAGGCTGTCCAGCACCGCGGCCACCGGGTCGAAGTCCGCCGGGACGGCGAACGAGCCGGGCTGGACGCTCAGCGCGGTGATCCGGTCCAGCCGGAAGGTGCGCACTTCCTCGCCGGGCGCGCCCGCGGCGGTGAGATACCAGCGTCCGGCGTGCGCCACGAGGCCGTAGGGCAAGGCGGTGCGCTCGCTGACGCGGCCCTTGCGGTCGCGGTAGGTGAGCGCCACCGGCCGCCGCAGGCGGGCGGCCTCGGCGAGTTCGAGCAGCACCTCCGCCTCCGGCGTACTGGGGGCACCGCCCGCGCCCGCGCCGCGATCCGTCCCCGTACCCGCGCCTGCCCCCGTGCCCGAACCCGCACCCCTCCCCGCACTCGGACCCGCGTCCGCTGATGGGGGGCGCGGGCCCGGCGCGCCGGTGAAGCCGGTCGTCTCCAGCAGCGCGTCCAGCCGCTGTCCCAGGCGCCGGGGGAGCACGCGCCGCAGTTTCGCCGTGGCGCTCTCGCCCGCCGCCACGGACGTGGTGACCAGACCGGCACGGCGCCCGGCCAGGAGCCCGAGCAGTACGGCCAGGGCCTCGTCGTCGGTGAGCATCAGCGGGGGCATCCGGTAGCCGGGCGCGAGCCGGTAGCCGCCGTAGCGGCCCCGCACCGACTCGACGGGCACGCCGAGGTCCAGCAGGTGGCCGAGGTAGCGGCGGACGGTGCGCTCATCGACGTCGAGGGATGCGGCCAGATCCGGGACGGTGCGGAGCCCGCCGCCGCTCTGAAGGATCTCCAGGAGGGCGAGGACGCGGGCGGTGGGGGAGGTCACCCACCCATTCTGCCGCGATACCGGGCGGATCCTGTCCGGTATCCGTTCTAGCGTGTGAGAAAGCGCCCCGGACCGGCACCGGTCTCCGGCACGGGTTCCCGGCACCGGCCGCCGGCACAGCCGATCCGGCCGCCGGTCGGAACCAGCCGACCGGGGCGCGGCAGGCCCCCAGAGCAGAAAGAAAGCCACTCATGAACTTCGTTTCGCTCCGCGTGATCACCGACGACGTCGCCCGCCTCGTCGCGTTCTACGAGCAGGTCACAGCCGTCCCGGCGCGGTGGGCGACGCCCGAGTTCGCCGAACTCGTGACGCCCTCGTGCACCCTGGCGATCGGCGCCACCCGCACCGTGGCCCTCTTCGGCGCCGGTTCCGCCCGGCCGGCCGCCAACCATTCGGCGATCATCGAATTCCGCGTCGCGGACGTCGATGCGGAACACCGGCGGCTGACGGCGGCGGGGTGCGAGTTCGTCCAGGAGCCGACGACGATGCCGTGGGGCAACCGCTCTCTCCTCCTCCGTGACCCCGACGGGAATCTGGTCAACTTCTTCACGCCCGTCACGCCCGAGGCCCTCCAGCGGCAGGCCCGCTAGCCGCTGGGGCTCGTGTCGCCCCCGCTGACGCTTTCGTGGCTCACCAGCGATTCCGCTTCCTGCGGCGTCAGTTCGATGCCGAAGGTGTCACGGAGCAGTCCGGGCAGCTCGTGCGGCTCCAGTTCACGCTTCGCGTACGGCTCCGGGTGTGCGGGGCCGGCCGTCGTCCAGGTCAGGGTGTCGAGCTGATCGACCCGGTCGGCGCGCAGGCGCTGGATGAAGGGGCGGCGGTTGAACGGGGAGTGCGCGCCGGTGGCGACGTAGTGGTTGGCCAGCTCGTAGTCCACGGGGTACTGGGGGTTCTCGGTGAAGGTGTGGCGCAGCACCCAGCCGCCGTGGCCGTCGCCGTGGTGGAGGGCCCAGCCGTCGGCGCCCGGGGTGACCTCCTGGCGGCGCAGCCAGAAGGGCCACCCCTCGACGGTGACCTCGTTGCCCGCCGCGCCCTCCACCAGTTCGATGGGGGCGAGCGGGCTCGCGCCGAAGCCGATGTCGCTCAGCCAGCGCCGCCTGTCGAGTTCGACGAGCAGCATCCCGTGGGTCGCCGGGAGGATCGTCTCCGCGCCCAGCCGCACCCGCCCCGATACGGCGGTGAAGCGGAAGCCGATGCGCTCCAGGGCAGCCGCGTAGAGCACGGCGTGCTCGAAGCAGTAGCCGCCCCGGGTGCGGCGCACCAGCTTGTCCTGGAGGTCCTCCAGGTCCAGGGAGACCGACTGGCGCAGCAGGCTGTCCAGGTTGTCCCAGCGCACGGACAGCACATGGGCGCGGTGGAGCGCGCGCAGCGTCTCCAGCGTGGGCACGCGCTCCCCCTCGTATCCCAGTCGCGCCAGGTAGGCGTCCAGGTCGAGCCGCTCACCGCTCCACATGTGGTTCCTCTCCGCTCCCCAGAATCCGTCCCGGCTCTCTCGGCTTGCGTGAATCCGTTCCGGCTCTCAGAAACCGGCCGCCGTGTTCAGATCTTCCTTGATACGGCTCAGTACGGCGGCGGCGCGGGCCCGTGCGGGGGCGAGTCCGGCGAGGCCGCTCACCGGGGCGACGACCTCCAGGTAGCACTTGAGCTTCGGCTCGGTACCGCTGGGCCGCACGATGACCCGGCCGCCCCCGATCCCGCCCCCGGGCGCGTCCCCGTCCCCGTCCTCGGTTCCGGAGTCCGGGCCCGGCCCCGCGAGGTGGTAGCGCAGGCCGTCGGTCGGGGGCAGGGCGTCCGTGCCCTGGCCGAGGTCCTCGGCCTTCGCGACGCGCAGCCCGCCCAGTGTCCGCGGCGGCTCGGCGCGCAGCCGCACCATCGCGCGGGAGATGAGCGAGAGGTCCTCCACGCGCACCGAGAGCTGGTCGGTGGCGTGGACCCCGTACTCCACATCGAGGTCGTCCAGCAGTTCGGACAGCGTGCGCCCGGCCTGCTTCAGCTCGGCCGCCAGCTCGGCGACGAGCAGCGCGGCGGTGATGCCGTCCTTGTCGCGGACGCCCTCCGGATCGACGCAGTACCCCAGCGCCTCCTCGTAGCCGTAGCGCAGATTCTCCACGCGGGCCAGCCACTTGAAGCCGGTCAGCGTCTCCTCGTAGGGCAGGTCCGCGGCGGCGGCGATCCGCGACAGCAGCGAGGAGGAGACGATCGTGGTGGCGAAGGTGCCCCTGGCCCGCTTGTGGATCAGGTGGGTGGCCAGCAGCGCGCCGACCTGGTCGCCGCGCAGCATCCGCCAGCCGGCCTCGGCCTCCGCGTCCGGTACGGCGACGCCGCAGCGGTCGGCGTCCGGGTCGTTGGCGATGATCAGGTCGGGCGCCTCGCCGTGCTCCCGGGCCCAGGTCCTGGCCGTCGCGAAGGCGAGGTCCATCGCGCCGGGCTCCTCCGGGTTGGGGAAGGCGACGGTGGAGAAGTCGGGGTCGGGCTCGGCCTGTTCGGGCACCGGGACGGGGGTGGGGAAGCCCGCGCGTTCGAAGGCGAGCCGCGCCGTGCGGTCGCCCACCCCGTGCATCGCCGTGTGGACGACGCGGACCGCGCGCGAGGAGCCCTCCGTCAGTACCGCGCCGCTGCGCGCGAGGTAGGCGTCCAGCACGTCCTCGCCCAGCGTCCGCCAGCCCGCCTCGGGCCTCGGCACCCCGTCCAGCGGGCCGACGGCCGCGATACGGGCCGCGATGTCGGCGTCCGCGGGAGGCACGATCTGGAGACCGTCGCCGAGGTAGACCTTGTAGCCGTTGTCGCGCGGCGGATTGTGACTGGCCGTCACCATGATCCCGGCGGCGGCGTCCAGATGCCGTACGGCGTAGGCGAGTACGGGGGTCGGCAGCGGCCCGGGGAGCACGGCCGCGCGCAGGCCCGCGCCGGTCATCACGGCGGCGGTGTCCCGCGCGAAGTCGGCGCTCTTGTGCCGCGCGTCGTATCCGACCACGACCAGCGGCGCGGCGCCGTCCCCCGCCGCCGTGGAGGCAGCGCGCGCGGGCTCGTCCGCCCGCAGGTACGCGGCGATCCCGGCGGCGGCGCGGATGACCACCGCGCGGTTCATCCGCATCGGGCCGGCGCCCAGCTCCCCGCGCAGCCCGGCCGTACCGAACCGGAGGGTGCCCGAGAAGCGGTCGCGCAGCTCGTGGTCCGCTTCGGCGGTTCCGGCGTCGAGGAGTGCGGCCAGCTCGTCACGGGTCTCCGGATCCGGGTCCTCCGCCTGCCAGGCACGGGCCCGCTCGCGCAGCTCGTCGGGTGGCGCCCCCTGCTCGGACGCGGGGCCGGCCCCGGTCGCGGGGGCCTCCGTGGGAGCGGTCAGGTCGTCGCGCACGGTTCCTGTCCTGCCTTTCGGGCGGTCGGTCGGATGAGGTGGAGGGGGCGGGTCGATCGAGCGGCTGGGGCGAACGGGTCGGCCGGACCCGGCGCGGGCCGGGGGCCCGTACCCAGGATCCGGGCTCAGAGCCGGTGCAGCACCTGGGCGAGGAGTGAGCCCATGCGTGCGGCGGAGTCGCGCCCGGCCTGGAGGACCTCCTCGTGGTTGAGGGGCTCCCCGGTCATGCCGGCGGCGAGGTTGGTGACCAGCGAGACGCCCAGCACCTCGGCGCCCGCCTCGCGCGCCGCGATGGCCTCCAGCGTGGTGGACATGCCGACCAGGTCACCGCCGATGGCGCGGACGAAACCGATTTCGGCCGGGGTCTCGTAATGCGGCCCGGGGAACTGGACGTAGACGCCTTCTTCGAGCGTCGGGTCGATCTCCTTGCACAGGGCGCGCAGCCGCGGCGAGTAGAGGTCGGTGAGATCGACGAAGTTGGCGCCGACGATGGGGGAGGTGGCGGTGAGGTTGATGTGGTCGCTGATGAGGACCGGCTGGCCCGGCTGCATGCCCTCGCGCAGCCCGCCGCAGCCGTTGGTCAGGACTATCGTCTTGCAGCCGGCCGCGACCGCCGTGCGCACGCCGTGCGCGACCGAGGCCACGTCCCGGTTCTCGTAGTAGTGGTTGCGGCCCAGGTAGACCAGCGCGCGCTTGTCGCCGAGGCTGTGCGAGCGGAACATGCCCGCGTGGCCGACCGCGGTGGGCGGGGGGAAGCCGGGCAGCTCGGTGAAGGGGAACTCGTGCTCGGGCGCGCCGAGCGTGTCCGCCGCGGGGACCCAGCCCGAGCCCATCACGAGGGCCACGTCATGGCTGTCGGCCCCGGTCAGCTCCCGCAGTCGCGCTGCGGCCTTGCCGGCGGAACGGTACGGGTCATCGGGGGTGTGCGTGCTGTCGGTTGCGTTCACGCGACGAGGGTAGCCCGTCTTCGCCTACGCGCGTAGAGCCGTGGTGAATCCAGCCCGCACAAAGGGGCGGAACCCCAAAGGAACGGAGCCCCGAAGGGGCGCGGGGAACTGCGCGGTCGGCTCACACGCACGCGCGGCCTGCCAAGCACGGACAGGGGCGCCCTCTGCTCAGCGCCTGGCGGCAGACCAACGCTCAGCACCAGAAAGGGGAGCGCAAAACCCCGCCCGGCCGCAACCCCCCAAAGAAGCGTCAGCAAACAGCAATCAGCAAGGCCGCTTCCGCAGCTCGGTCACATAGTCGTGCGGCGCCCCCGCGGACTCGGCGGCGTCGGCGATGTCCGCGAGGTAGCGGGCGGAGGGCAGCCCGCCCTCATAGCCGTTGAGGACATAGCACCAGGCGGCCTCCTCGCCGTCGAGGGTGTGCACGCGCACCCGCATGCGCCGGTAGATGTCCAGGCCGACGCCCTCCCAGCGGTCCATGGAGTCCTCGTCCATGGGCGCGATGTCGTACAGCGCCACGAAGATCTGGGAGCGGGGGGCCTCGACGATGGTGGCCAGGGCGCCGTCCCACCCCATGTGCTCGCCGCCGAAGGTGAGCCGCCAGTCGGTGATCCAGCCGGTGACGCGCATGGGGGAGTGCGGGGCGCGGCGCGCCATGAGCCGCGCGTCGAGGTTGCCGGCGTACGCGGCGTAGAGCGACATGCGGTCGAGGGTACGGGAGTGGGCCGCGCCCTTCAGCGGGCCCGTTCGGGTGTGCTGTGCTGCCGCGGACGCCCTGGTGGCCGCCCGTCGCCCGGCCGTGCCCCGGCCCGGGGGCGCCCGCGCCGGGCCCGCCGCCGTCCGCGGGCCGAGCGCGCCGGGGGGCGGCTGCCCTGCCGGGCGGGACCCCGCCGGGTGGGGGATGGGAGCGTACGGGACAATGGAGTATGTGACTCGGATCGTGATCATCGGTGGCGGACCTGGCGGATACGAGGCTGCGCTGGTCGCGGCGCAGCTGGGCGCGGAGGTGACGGTCGTCGACTGCGACGGCCTCGGCGGCGCCTCGGTGCTCACCGACTGCGTGCCGTCCAAGACGCTCATCGCCACCGCCGAGGTGATGACCAACTTCGACTCCTCGTACGAGGAGCTGGGCATCCGGGTCGAGGACACCACGCACGACCCCGACGACCCGGCCCGCGTGGTGGGGGTGGACCTCGGCAGGGTCAACCGCCGCGTCAAGCGTCTCGCCCTCGCGCAGTCCCACGACATCACCGCCTCCGTCACCCGCGCGGGTGGCCGGGTGATGCGCGGGCGCGGGCGGCTGGAGCCCGGACAGGCCACCGACGGGTCACGCGTAGTGACGGTCACGGCGGCCGATTCCAGCCAGGAGCGGCTGACGGCGGACGCCGTACTGATCGCGACCGGCGGTCACCCGCGCGAGATCCCCGACGCCCTGCCCGACGGCAAGCGGATCTTGAACTGGACGCAGCTGTACGACCTTGAGGCGTCGCCCGAGGAGCTGATCGTGGTCGGCTCCGGCGTGACCGGCGCCGAGTTCGCCGGTGCCTACCAGGCGCTCGGCTCCCAGGTCACCCTCGTCTCCTCCCGCGACCGCGTGCTGCCCGGTGAGGACCCCGACGCGGCGGCCGTCCTGGAGGACGTCTTCCGCCGCCGCGGCATGAACGTGATGAGCCGCTCGCGCGCCGCCTCCGCGAAGGTGGTGCCCGCCGGGCCGGACGGGAAGGAAGGCGTCGAGGTCACCTTGCAGGACGGCCGGACGATCACCGGTTCGCACTGTCTGGTCGCGGTCGGTGCCATTCCGAACACCGCCGACATGGGCCTGGAGGAGGCCGGCGTCAAGCTGAAGGAGTCGGGCCACATCTGGACCGACCGGGTCTCGCGCACCTCGGCGCCCGGCGTCTACGCGGCGGGCGACTGCACCGGGGTCTTCGCGCTCGCCTCCGTCGCCGCGATGCAGGGGCGTATCGCGATGTACCACTTCCTGGGCGACTCGGTGAACCCGCTGGACCTCAAGACGGTCTCGGCGAACGTCTTCACCGATCCGGAGATCGCCACGGTCGGCTACACCCAGGCCGATGTGGACAACGGCACCATCGACGCCCGCGTCGTCAAGCTGCCGCTGCTGCGCAACCCGCGGGCCAAGATGCAGGGGATCAGGGACGGCTTCGTGAAGCTGCTCTGCCGCCCGGGCACGGGCATCATCGTCGGCGGGGTGGTCGTGGCGCCGCGGGCCAGTGAGCTGATCCATCCGATCTCGATCGCGGTGGACAACAACCTGACCGTCGAGCAGATCGCCAACACCTTCACCGTGTATCCGTCGCTGACGGGTTCGATCGCCGAGGTGGCCCGCCAACTGCACACCCGCAAGGCCGCCGAGGGCCGCTGACCGGGCGGGGGCGGCCCGTTCAGCGCCGAGCAGGCGCCGGTCGGGCCCGGTGCGCGGCCGGTGCACGGGGCCTCGGGGCGGGCGCTGCCGGAGGTGGCGGGCGCTGCCGGACGGGCGATTTCCCCCTCGGGATGACCGAAGCCGATCCCCTTTATCACAAGGCAGGTCGCCGTACGAACAACTTCTGTTAATCGGCGCAAACCGCTGAAAGCAGATGGTCGTTGGGGTTACTGTCAGTTTCGTGTTCGCTGCGGAACGTCGTCAACTGATCCTTGAAATGGTGCGAGCTAACGGGGCCGTCTCGCTCCGTGAGCTGGCCCGCGTCGTCCAGACCTCCGAAGTGACCGTGCGTCGTGACGTACGGGCGCTGGAGGCGGAAGGACTGCTCGACCGCCGACATGGCGGCGCCGTCCTCCCGGGGGGCTTCACCCGGGAGTCCGGATTCCCCCAGAAATCCCACCTAGCCACCGCGGAGAAGACGGCCATCGCCGATCTCGCCGCGGGCCTCGTCTCCGAGGGCGAGGCCGTCGTCGTCGGCGCCGGTACGACGACCCAGGAGCTGGCACGGCGGCTGGCACGCGTCCCGGGCCTGACCGTCGTCACCAACTCGCTCCTGGTCGCCCAGGCGCTGGCACACGCCAACCGCGTCGAGGTCGTCATGACCGGAGGCACCCTGCGCGGCTCCAACTACGCGCTGGTCGGCAGCGGAGCCGAGCAGTCCCTGCACGGGCTGCGCGTCTCCCGCGCCTTCCTGTCCGGAAGCGGGCTGACCGCCGAGCGCGGGCTGTCCACGTCCAACATGCTCTCCGCCAGCGTGGACCGGGCGCTGGTGCAGGCCGCCGCCGAGGTCGTCGTCCTGGCCGACCACACCAAGCTCGGCGCCGACACGATGTTCCAGACCGTCCCCACCGACGTCATCACCCGGCTGGTCACCGACGAGCCGCCCCCGCACGACGACCGGGCGGAAGCGGAGCTTCAGGCCCTGGCCGACCACGGGGTGCAGGTCGCCGTGGCCGGCGGTGGAGGCGGTACGGGCGCAGAACCGCTCCCCGAGGCGCGCCCGGCACCCCCCGAGCGGGGCCGCCGGGACGTCTCCATGCCCGCCCCGCGCCGGGGCGGCAGCCCGCCGCCGGGCGCGGGCCAGCCCACGCCCGGCCAGCTGCGCGCCTCCGGCCCCGCACCGCGCGTCGCCGACCTGGCCCCGCGCCGCCGGTAGCCGGGCTCCGCTCGCCTCTCCGTATCCCGGTATCCCGGTATCCCGGTATCCCGGTATCCCGGTATCCCCGTATCCCCGTGGGAGGCGGGCGTGGGAGGCGGGCCCGCGGGGTCAGTCCGCCAGCACCACGCAGGCGCCCAGGTGCCACGTCCGGCCGGGCTCGGAGGAGAGTTCGAGTTCCGTCTCCCGGCCGGCGGAGCCGCCGCCGAGGGGGACGCGCAGCCAGGCGAAGGCGCGGCCGTCCAGCTGCTCGCCGCGGGCCTTCTCGACGCCGTCCACGCCGACGATCAGGGGCCGGGTGAAGGTGCTGGGGTCCCCGGTGAGCAGGTACGCGGTGCAGTGCCCGGCGGGCAGCCGGAGGCGCAGCACGGCCGGGGCGCCGCGGCGCACGTAGTCGCGGCGCAGGACGTCGAGCAGCCCGCTGTCGGAGGCGTCGGGCGGGGTGCCGACCCAGCCGAAGTCCGCTCCCGCGCGCCAGGCGTCGGCGGGCGAGAGCCGGGTGTAGCCCGCCAGCAGCGGGGCCGTCGCGGTCCCGGCGTCCAGCGCGTGCACGCACCGCGCGGCGGGCGGCGTGACCACGGCTCTCGCCTCGGCGCGCAGCGAGGAGTCGAGCGCCGCCACCTTGCCCGACCTCGGCCGCGCCCGGAGCGTGGCGAGTCCGGGTGCGGCCGGGGGCACGACGGGCACCTCCACCGTGGCCGCCTCCCGCGATGCCACGAAGCGGGTGACCGGCTCGGCCCGCCAGCCGTCGGGCACCTCGACCGAGGTGACGGTGCGCAGCCCGGACCCGGTGGCGTTGGCGACCTCCACCGGCAGCGTGTTGCGCTGCCCGCCCAGCAGCACCGTGTCGGCCGGAGCGACGGTGGCCTGCAGCCAGGAGCGGCGCTCGTCCCGGATCCGGCTCAGCCGGAACCAGTACGCCGCCAGCGTGTCCCGCCACTGGTCGGCGGCGGCCATCTGGTCGCCGAACCTGTCGCGCACCTCCGTCAGCCGCCGCCGGTCGATACGGCCGCGCAGCGCGTCCCAGCCCGCGCGCATCTCCCGTACGCGCGCCGCGCCGGAGAAGTGGGTGTCGTAGATGTGCTGGATCACGGTCGAGCCGTTGTCCAGCCGGTGCGTGTACGGCACGTGGTGCAAGAAGAGCAGCAGCTCCTCCGGGCAGTCCGCGAGCGACTCGTAGCGCTCGCGTACGGGGGACGCGTAGAGCGCGGTGTAGCCGTCGCCGCTCGCCGCCGTACGGTCGAAGCCGACGCCCTCGGAGTCGGACTTGTGGAACTGCGTGGTCGTCGTCGGGCTGGGGTCCAGATGCCCCGTCACCGAGCCGTCCGGCGGGTGGGTCAGATAGCCCGTGCCCAGCGGCGAGGTGTAGTCCTCGTAAGTGCGCCAGGAGCCGAGCAGCAGCGCGGAGACCGTTTTCACGACCTGGGGGTCGTTGCCGAAGGTCATCCGGGTCCATTCGGCCGCCAGGTCCGCGGCGGACAGGCCGGGGTTCCAGGAGAGCCGCCCGTAGCCGTGCGTGTTGGCGGCGGCCAGGTGCGAGCCGGTCCAGTTGGCGGCATCGCCGACGTTCATGACCCCGGCGAAGCCGTAGTGGGTGTACGGGTGGACGCGGCCGGTCACGACCCGTTCGACCGTACTGCCCTTGCCCGCCTTGTGGGTGTCGAAGCCCAGGCACTCCTTCCACTGCGGCACCAGATAGCACAGGTGGGTGGTGTGCCCGGTGTACTCCTGCGTCACCTGGAGTTCGATCATCGAGTTGGTGCGCGGCAGGGAGCCGAAGAGCGGGTGCGCGGGCTCGCGGACCTGGAAGTCGATCGGCCCGTTCTTGATCTGCACGACCGCGTTGTCCTCGAACTTCCCGTCCAGCGGCACGAAGTCGCGGTATGCCTGCCGGTCCCACTCCTCGTCGGAATCGTGCACGAAGGCCCGCCACATCACCAGCCCGCCGTGCGGCTTGAGGGCCCGTGCGAGCAGGTTCGCCCCGTCGGCATGCGTGCGCCCGTAATCCAGCGGCCCGGGCCGGCCCTCGGAGTTGGCCTTGACGAGGAAGCCCCCGAAGTCCTCGATCTTCCCGTAGATCTCGGCGGCCTTCTCCTCCCACCAGTCGCGTACGCCCGTGTCGAAGGGGTCGGCCGTCTTGAGGCCGCCCAGGTCGATGGGCGCGGCGAAGTTCGCCGTGACGTACAGGGCGACGCCGTAGCGCCGCAGCACGCCCGCGAGCGCGGCGAGCTTCTCCAGGAAGGGGGCGCTGAGGTAGACGGCGCTGGTGTTGACGTTGTTGATCACCGCGCCGTTGATGCCGAGGGAGGCCAGGGCGCGCGCGTAGTCGGTGTAGCGCTCGTCGAGCCGCGGCAGCCGGTCCCAGTGGAAGAACGACCGGCCCGCGTAGCCGCGTTCGATGGAGCCGTCCTCGTTGTCCCAGTGGTCGGCGATGCGCAGCGGGGCGGCCGGGGACTCGGCGAGGTCGGCGCGCTCCAGCGGCTGCCGGGTCTGCACCAGCCGCAGCAGGTGGAACGCGCCGTAGAGCACCCCGCGGTCGGCGTGCGCGGCGATCACCGTCCAGGTTCTGCCGCGCTTGGTGACACGGCGGATCACATAGCCCTCCTCGCCCAGGTCCGCGAGGTCGGCGGGCGGGACGAGGGCGCGGATCAGGTCGGAGCTGTCCGGGGTGCCGATCACCAGCGCGCCCTCCGCCGCCGCGGCTTTCGCCGGCGCGGCTCTCCGCGGGCTCACTGTGGTGCCGAGCATGCCGGTCAGCCCTCTGGCCAGTTCACCGGCGGCCGAGCGCTGGAGCACGCCGCCGCCCTGCCGCACCACTCGGCCCAACGCGGCGCGGTAGCGGGCGAGTTGACCCGCGTCCTCCACCCGCCGGTAGCGCAGCCACAGCTCGTAGCCGCTTTCGCCGGACAGACCGGCGGTGGATGTGGGTGTGGATACGGGGGCGGACGCTGAGGCGGGGGCGGCGAGGGCGAGGGGGCCGAGCGTGGTCCCGAGGGCAGCCGCGGCCAGGACGCTGCGGCGGGGTGTTCCTGGGCTCATGTTTCCCACTTCTGTCGACGGATGTACGCGGACGAACAGTGCGGGGTAGCGGCGTGAGGGAGCGGGCCGGGCTCCGCCACGGTCACATGCATCATGACAACGGTCAACACAACCGACCATAAAAGGACATGTAGGTCCTGGAATTCTCGCTGCCGTTGTCCGCAAGGGAGTTGATCCCGTCAGACGAGTGAACAAGCCTGGCGGCTTGACCGCCTCCGCGGGCGCCGTCTGCCCGGGCGGATTGTGTGGTCGTGAACCCTGGTCGCCTATGTCAACGCTCAAAAGCGAACATGTGGGGTAGGCGGAGGTGCGGCGCCCCGGGAGGTCGGGCAGCGGCGTGCCGCAGTGGGGCTTCGCCCCTGAACCCTCGCGCTCGGGTGCGGCGCCGTCTTTTTTGGGGCTTCGCCCCGGGTCCCCGCTTCTTATGGGGGCTTCGCCCCTGTCCCCGATGGCCTCGCCGGCCGGGCTCCCCCAGCCTCCGGCCGGGGGCACCCCCATGGGCGGCTCCTCCCCCAGACTCCGTCCGGGGAACCCCCACCCAACTGCCCCCCCCGCTACAGGGGCTCCGCCCCCTCTAGAAGCCCCGTCTCCCCTCCCTTGCTCGCCCCCATGTTCCCTGAACGCCACATCTGAACCATTGGACGCCCGCTCATCGAGCAAGAGGGCTCAAAGGACCGGAAACCTACAGGTGCGGGATACGCACGGGGGCACCCCCGGCCGAAGGCTGGGGGTGCCGCACCCGGGGTGCAACCTCAAAACAGCAGGTCTCAGGGGCGAAGTCCCACGATCAGGTCACAAGGACGGTTCAGTCCTTGATCTCGCAGATCACGGCACCCGAAGACACCGAGGCCCCGATCTCCGCATGGAGGTCCTTCACCGTCCCCGCGCGATGCGCGTTCAACGGCTGCTCCATCTTCATCGCCTCCAGGACGACGACGAGTTCGCCCTCCTCGACGCGCTGGCCCTCCTCGACGGCGACCTTGACGATGGTGCCCTGCATGGGCGAGGCGAGCGCGTCGCCGGAGACCGCCGAGCCGGACTTCTTGGCGGCCTTGCGCCGCGGCTTGCGGGCGCCGCCCTCGACGGCGGCGCGCGCCAGGGGCATGCCCAGCGACGAGGGGAGGGAGACCTCCAGCCGCTTGCCGCCGACCTCGACGACGACCGTCTCGCGGGTGCTCTCGTCCTCGTCGGCCTCGGAGTCGGAGGGCGCGGCGGAGAAGGCGGGGATCTCGTTGACGAACTCCGTCTCGATCCACCGGGTGTGGACGTCGAACGGCTCGCCCTCGCGGCCGTGGATCTCGGGGGCGAACGCCGCGTCGCGTACGACGGTGCGGTGGAAGGGGATCGCGGTGGCCATCCCGGCCACCTCGAACTCGTCCAGCGCCCGCGCGGCCCGCTCCAGGGCCTGCTTGCGCGTCGCGCCGTTGACGATGAGCTTGGCGAGCAGCGAGTCCCAGGCGGGGCCGATGACCGAGCCGGACTCCACGCCCGCGTCCAGCCGGACGCCGGGGCCGGTGGGCGGGGCGAAGCTGGTGACGGTGCCGGGTGCGGGCAGGAAGTTGCGGCCCGGGTCCTCGCCGTTGATGCGGAACTCGAAGGAGTGGCCGCGCAGCGGCGGGTCGTCGTAGCCCAGCTCTTCGCCGTCGGCGATGCGGAACATCTCGCGGACCAGGTCGAGGCCCGCGACCTCCTCGGTCACCGGGTGCTCTACCTGGAGGCGGGTGTTGACCTCCAGGAAGGAGATCGTGCCGTCCTGGCCGACGAGGAACTCGCAGGTGCCGGCGCCCTCGTAGCCCGCCTCCCGCAAGATCGCCTTGGAGGCGCGGTACAGCTCCGCGTTCTGCTCCTCGCTCAGGAACGGCGCGGGCGCCTCCTCCACCAGCTTCTGGTGGCGGCGCTGGAGCGAGCAGTCACGGGTGGAGACGACGACCACGTTGCCGTGCTTGTCGGCCAGGCACTGGGTCTCCACGTGCCGGGGACGGTCCAGATAGCGCTCGACGAAGCACTCGCCGCGCCCGAAGGCGGCGACCGCCTCGCGCACCGCCGAGTCGTACAGCTCGGGGACCTCCGCCAGGGTGCGGGCGACCTTCAGGCCGCGTCCGCCGCCGCCGAAGGCGGCCTTGATGGCGATGGGCAGCCCGTTCTCCTCGGCGAAGGCGACGACCTCGTCCGCGCCGGAGACCGGGTCCTTGGTGCCCGCGACGAGCGGTGCGCCCGCGCGCTGCGCGATGTGCCGGGCCGCCACCTTGTCGCCGAGGTCGCGGATGGCCTGCGGGGGCGGGCCGATCCAGTTGAGCCCCGCGTCCAGGACGGCCTGGGCGAAGTCGGAGTTCTCGGACAGGAATCCGTACCCCGGGTGGATGGCGTCGGCCCCCGAATCGGCGGCGGCCTTCAGCACCTTGGCCATGTCCAGGTAGCTCGCCGCCGGGGTGTCACCGCCCAGGGCGTACGCCTCGTCGGCTACCCGGACGTGCAGAGCGTCCCGGTCCGGCTCGGCATAGACGGCGACGCTCGCGATCCCCGCATCCCGGCACGCGCGGGCGACGCGGACAGCGATTTCGCCGCGATTGGCGATGAGCACCTTGCGCACGATGACTCCCTCCGTGAAACAAGCTGAGTTTAGGTACTGGCGACACTTCGCGCCGAGCCGCCAAGGGGGGTGAGCTTGCCCACACGGAGTGTCACCCGCCGGTCGCGCGAAAGCGCTCTTCCCCCTGTTGTCCCACGGTACGCCGGGTTTCCACCTCTTCTGGCAGCTCCCGGCATGTGGGCTAGGTCTCTGTAGCGGAGTGGGGGCTGAGAGGCTGCTTTGTTGTGGAGTCCCTACGAACCCGTGGACGAAATTTTGCTTTCCGTCTCTCCTCTTGCCCCCGGTAATACCCGTAAGTAGCGTTCGCGTTGCCGAAAATCCGTACTAGGAGTAACCCTCGACCGGTGTCCACGTGGCCGTCCAAGTGACCGCTTCCGCCCGTCGTTTGACGTGGGGCAAGTGGATCCGCGCGAGGGGCGACGGTGCGAGGCGGGACGTAATGTGCAAAACGGTCAGGTCGCGTAGCGGCGGCAGGCTCGTACGGCACGCGGGGCAGCTGACGCGTAAGTGACGGAAGTGGGTGGGCGGGGTGGGGCGCAGACGAGCGGTGGCGGCCGTGGCGGCGCTGGTACTGGCGCTGGAGGCGTGCGTACTCGTGCTGCTCAATCTCTTCCTGGGGAAGGTCGCCGACGCGCAGGAGATGTCCCTGGCGGGCATCGACCCGCACGCGATGGCCGTCTCCGCCTGGATCGGCGCGGCCCTCGTCGGCGGCTATGTCCTCGGCTGCGCGCTGATACTGGCCCGCACCGCCCTGCGCGACAGGGGGCCGCACGGGTTCTTCCGCATCGCCCTGATCAGCTGCGCCGTCGTCCACGCCCTGCTCGGAGCCTTCTCCATAGGGCTCGTCGGCTGGAGCGCCTTCGCCTTCATGATGGTCGTCCTCGGACTCGTCGTCTGGACGCTGACCTGGTACGCGGCAGCCGAGGAGACGGCCGGCAAGCCCGCCGCCGGGCCCCTCACGCCCACAAGTCGGTGATCTCCACGTCCAGTTCGCGCAGCATCTTGCGCAGCGTGGGCAGCGAGAGGCCCAGCACATTGCCGTGGTCCCCCTCGATCCCGTCCACGAACGGGCCCGAGCGCCCGTCGAGAGTGAACGCCCCGGCCACGTGCAGCGGCTCACCGGATGCGACGTAGGCCGCGATCTCCGCGTCTGTCGGCTCCCCGAAGTGCACCGTCGTGGACGCCGTCTCCGAACGCCGGCCCGCCCGCTCCCCGCAGTCGGCCGGCACCCGGGTGTCGATCACGCAGTGCCCGGTGTGCAGCACGCCCGCGCGGCCCCGCATGTCCTTCCAGCGGGTCGTGGCATCCGCCTCGTCCACGGGCTTGCCCAGCGCCCGCCCGTCCAGCTCCAGCACCGAGTCGCAGCCGATGACGAGCGCCCCGGCCACCCCGTCGCGCCCGGCGACCGCCGTCGCCTTCGCCTCGGCCAGCACCCTGGCCAGCTCGGCGGGCGTGCGCGCCTCGACGGCGTCCTCGTCCACTCCGCTGACGACGACCTCGGGGGCCATGCCGGCCTGGCGGAGCAGCGCGAGACGGGCGGGGGAGGCGGAGGCGAGCACGAGGCGCGGTGAGTTCATGCGGCCATCGTAGGGACCCGGGCTCTCGCGGAGAGCGGCGCCCGTGGCGCGGTCGGACCGGCCGGGCCCGCCCGGTCCGGCCGCGGTCAGGAGTAGGCGGCCGACAACAGCAGCAGCATCACCAGCGCCGTCACGAGCAGCAGCACCCAGCCGAGGCGCTCCAACTTCGCCTGGGCGGAGTGGAGTTCCTTGGGGGGTTCGTCTCGCGGGTCGGACCAGAGCATGCTTCCGATGGTGGAACGCGAGCCCCGCCCGCGCCTGAGTACGCGTACTCAGACCCGGAGCCACCCGGAGCCGGGGCCTCCGTCCCAGGTCCGGTCCGCCCCCGTCGGCCGGGGCACAAGTCAGCCGGGCCAGAACGATGTGCGCCACGCGCCCGGCCCCGGCGCGGGCAGCCGGCCCGGGAGGGCGCGGGCCGGGTCGGACCAGTTGCTGGGCGCCCGCCGTGCCGGACCCTCGTCCCCGGCGACCGCGGCCCGCGCCCGGACCACCGCCAGCGCGGCGGCCAGCTCCTCCGGCGTCGGGTTGCCCCGCACCACCTTGATCGGCGGCTCCTGACGCGCACCGCTCCCGGCGTCCTCGGCACCAGCACCGTCGGCACCAGCGGCACCAGCGGCACCAGCGCCGTCGGCGCCCGGGGACCCGGCCGCTTCCGCCGGTTCTGCCGTCTCCCTCGCCATCACAGCCTCCTCCTCACAGCGGGATGTTGCCGTGCTTCTTCGGCGGGAGCTGCGCGCGCTTGGAGCGCAGCGAGCGCAGGCCGCGCGTAATGTGACGGCGCGTCTCGGCGGGCCTGATCACCGCGTCCACATAGCCGCGCTCGGCCGCCACATAGGGGTTGAGCAGCGCGTCCTCGTACTCCTGGGTCAGCCGGGCCCGCAGCTCCTCCAACTCCTCGGGCGAACTGGCCGCCGACAGCTTCTTGCGGTGCAGGATGTTGACCGCGCCCTGCGCGCCCATGACGGCGATCTGCGCCGTGGGCCACGCGAAGTTCAAATCGGCGCCCAGGTGCTTGGAGCCCATCACGTCGTAGGCCCCGCCGAACGCCTTGCGGGTGATCACCGTGATCAGCGGGACGGTGGCCTCCGCGTAGGCGTAGATCAGCTTGGCGCCCCGGCGGATGATCCCGTCGTACTCCTGGTCGGTGCCCGGCAGGAACCCGGGAACGTCCACGAAGGTGAGCACCGGCACGTTGAACGCGTCGCAAGTGCGCACGAACCGCGCCGCCTTCTCGCTCGCGTCGATGTTCAAACAGCCCGCGAACTGGAGCGGCTGGTTGGCGACCACGCCCACCGACTGGCCCTCCACGCGCCCGAACCCGGTGATGACGTTCGGCGCGAACAGCGCCTGCGTCTCCAGGAACTCCCCGTCGTCCAGCACATGCTCGACCACGGAGTGCATGTCGTAGGGCTGGTTCGCCGAGTCCGGGATCAGCGCGTCCAGCTCCCGGTCCTCCTCCGAGGTCTCCAGGTCCGCCTCCTCCGCGTAGACCGGGGCCTCGGAGAGGTTGTTGGACGGCAGATACGACAGCAGCGCCTTGACGTACTCGATCGCGTCCTTCTCGTCCCCCGCCATGTGGTGCGCGACGCCCGAGGTCGTGTTGTGCGTACGGGCCCCGCCCAGTTCCTCGAAGCCCACGTCCTCACCCGTGACGGTCTTGATGACGTCGGGCCCCGTGATGAACATGTGCGAGGTCTGATCGACCATCACCGTGAAGTCCGTGATCGCCGGCGAGTAGACCGCGCCGCCCGCGCACGGGCCCAGCACGAGAGAGATCTGCGGGATCACGCCGGAGGCGTGCGTATTGCGGCGGAAGATCTCCGCGAACAGGCCGAGCGCGGCCACCCCCTCCTGGATGCGGGCGCCACCGCCGTCGTTGATGCCGATGACCGGGCAGCCGGTCTTCAGCGCGAAGTCCATGACCTTGACGATCTTCTCGCCGTAGACCTCGCCCAGAGCGCCGCCGAAGATGGTGAAGTCCTGCGAGAACACGCAGACCGGGCGGCCGTCGATGGTGCCGTAACCCGTGACGACCCCGTCCCCGTACGGCCGGTTCTCCTCCAGACCGAAGTTGGTCGAGCGGTGCCGCGCGAACTCGTCCAGCTCCGTGAACGAACCCTCGTCCAGCAGAAGGTGCACCCGCTCACGGGCGGTCAGCTTGCCCTTCGCGTGCTGCTTTTCCACTGCGCGTTCGGAGCCCGCGTGGACGGCGTCCCTGGCGCGGCGCTCGAAATCTGCCAGTTTCGCCGCGGTGGTGTGGGGATCGACGTCGTCGGGGGTGGGGCTGGGCGAGGACATCTTCTCGGGGCTCCTTGCCGTCGCGGACGCTGCGGTTTTGCTACCGCTCCGTAGGCTATCGGCCCCCAGCCTTCGGCCGGGGGTGCCCCCGTGCGTATCCCGCACCTGTAGGTTTCCGGTCCTTTGAGCCCTCTTGCTCGATGAGCGGGCGTCCAATGGTTCAGATGTCGCGTTCAGGAAACATGGGGGCGAGCAAGGGAGGAGGGGAGACGGGGGCTTCTACGGGGCGGAGCCCCTGTATCGGGGGGGGGCAGTTGGGTGGGGTTCCCCCGGACGGAGTCTGGGGGAGGAGCCGCCCATGGGGGTACCCCCGGCCGGAGGCTGGGGGAGCCCGGCCGGCGAGGCCAAGGGGTTTGGGGCGAAGCCCCGACAACGGCGCCGCACCCGAAAGTGCAACTTCGAAACAACGGGTCTCAGGGGCGAAGCCCCACAAGCCGGGTCACAGGGGGCGGCCCTGAGTCGGGTCACAGGGGCTGGGGGCTCATAGGGTGAGGGCATGTCCTCGAAGCGTTGGTCGGACCTGGGCCGGCCCCCTCTCAATGCGTCGGCTCTCAAGAGGGCCCTGGTGGGTGGTGGTGACGGTCTGTGGACGGAGCTGGAGGTGGTCGAGTCCATCGGCTCGACCAACACTGAGCTGGCGGACAGAGCCCGCAAGGGAACAGCCCGCGCGGGCACCATCCTGGTCGCGGAAGAGCAGAGCGCGGGCCGGGGCCGCCTGGATCGCACATGGAGCGCCCCGCCCCGCTCGGGCCTCTTCTTCTCGGTGCTGCTCAAGCCGGGCCCCCCGGGCCCCCGCTGGGGGTGGCTGCCGCTTCTCGCGGGAGTGGCGACCGCCGGTGCCCTCGCCCGCGCGGCGGGCGTGGACATGGGGCTGAAGTGGCCCAACGACGTCCTCGTCGTCATCGAGGGCGAGGAGCGGAAGGTGGGCGGGATTCTCGCCGAGCGGGTCGGCGAGGAGCACCTCGTCCTCGGTATCGGCCTGAACGTGTCGCTGCGCGCCGGGGAACTGCCCGTTCCCACCGCGGGTTCCCTCGCCCTGGCGGGTGCGACGGGGACGGACCGCGACCCGCTGCTGCGCGCGGTGCTGCGCGCTCTGGAGGACTGGTACGGCCGCTGGAGCGCGGCCGGCGGCGACCCCTCGGGCAGCGCCCTGCTGGAGGCGTACGCGGCGGGCTGCGTGACGCTCGGCCGGGCTGTCCGGGCGGAGCTGCCGGGGGGCGAGGCGCTGGTGGGGGAGGCCGTCGCGGTGGACTCGGACGGGCGACTGGTGATCGCCTCGGAACAGGGCGTACAGCATCCGGTCGCTGCCGGTGACATCGTCCATCTGCGCCCGGCGGCCGGAGAGTGAGCTAGCGCACAACTGCCGTAAGGTGGGCAATCGGCGGTGACATCCGGTGCCACCGGGCACCGGGTTCGCCGCCCAGGGCAGGACCCGGCAAGAGGAACGGAAGGGCCGTGCGCAGGGACGACGCTACGCCGCGACACCACGCCGCGAGGGGCGCGGGGAGCGGGAAGTGACCGTGAACGAACCGGGCACCCCCGCCGACTCACCTTCCGCTCCGTCCGCCTCCTCCGCCGCGGGCGGCTCCGGCGGGGACCGGGGCGACGGCGGCGGCTCCGGCGGCTCCGCTCCGGGCTCGGAGCGAGGTGCGGACGCCGGCTCGGGCCCGGCCGCCGAGCCCCCCTCGGAGCCGTCCCCCGACGCCGGGCAGGCGCCGCAGGAGGGGGAGGGGCCGGACGGACCGCGCGTCGCGGGCGCGGCGCCGGACGAGGTCCCGTACGCGGCACCGGGTGCCGCCGACGATCCTGGGAGTCCGGACGATCCCGCTGCGTCGGGTGGTGACGAGGGCGCTCCCGAGGACGACCCCGATCCCAGCGCGCTGCGCATCGAGGAGCTGATCCTCGGCTCGGACCGTCAGTACACGCCCTTCCAGGCGGCGCGTGCCGCCGGGGTCTCCATGGAGCTGGCCTCCCGTTTCTGGCGGGCGATGGGCTTCGCGGACGTCGGCCAGGCCCGGGCGCTGACCGAGGCGGACGTGCTGGCGCTGCGGCGGCTGTCGGGTCTGGTGGAGGCGGGGCTGCTGAGCGAGACGATGGCCGTCCAGGTGGCGCGCTCGACCGGGCAGACCACGGCGCGGCTCGCCGACTGGCAGATCGACTCCTTCCTGATGGGGCTGACCGAGCCGCCCGAGCCGGGCATGACCCGCAACGAGGTCACCTTTCCGCTGGTGCAGCTGCTGTTGCCGGAGCTGGAGGAGTTCCTCGTCTATGTGTGGCGCAGGCAGCTGGCCGCCGCCACCGGCCGTGTCGTCCAGGCGCAGGACGACGAGGAGATGGTCAACCGGCGGCAGGCCATCGGCTTCGCCGACCTGGTCGGCTTCACCCGGCTGACCCGGCGGCTGGAGGAGGAGGAACTGGGCGAGCTGGTCGAGGCGTTCGAGACGACGGCCGCCGACCTGGTCGCGGCCCACGGCGGACGGCTCATCAAGGCGCTGGGTGACGAGATCCTCTACGTCGCCGAGGACGCGGGCACGGCCGCCGAGATCGGGCTGCGGCTGATCGAGACGATGGCCAACGACGCGACGATGCCGGAGCTGCGGGTCGGTATCGCCTTCGGGACGATGACGACGCGGATGGGCGACGTGTTCGGCAACACCGTCAACCTCGCCAGCCGGCTCACCTCGATAGCGCCCAAGGACACGGTGCTGGTGGACGGCGCGTTCCGGGCCGAGCTGACCGGTTCGGGGATGGCGCCGGAGTCGGAGAAGGAGAGCGAGGACCTGTCCGGGTACCGCTTCGCGCTCCAGCCGCTCTACCAGCGTCCGGTGCGCGGCCTGGGCGTCGTCGAACCCTGGCTGCTGCGCCGCCGTCCCGCTTCCTGAAGGGCGTCTTCCGGCCTCCTGAAGGGCGCCCTCCGGCCGTATCGTGAGCCCCATGGATCACAGCGAGCAGGCGTTCGGGGAGTGGGTGCGGGTCCGCAGGGACGGGCCCGTGGCGGAGCTGGTGATGGACCGGAAGGGGGCGATGAACGCGGTCTCGACCGCGTTCGGCGACGCGCTCGCCGAGGCGTGCGCCGCGCTGGCCGGCGATGACGGGGTGCGGGCCACGGTGCTCACCTCCACGCACGAGCGGGCCTTCTGTGTCGGCGCCGATCTGAAGGAGCGCAACACGCTCAGCGACGCCGAGCTGGGTGCCCGGCGCCCGCGCTCCCGCGCCGCCTACGGGGGTGTGCTGGAGCTGCCGATGCCCACGATCGCCGCCGTGCACGGCTTCGCGCTGGGCGGCGGCTACGAACTCGCCCTCTCCTGCGACCTGATCGTCGCCGACCCGACGGCGGTCGTCGGCCTGCCCGAGGTGTCCGTGGGGGTCGTGCCCGGCGGGGGCGGCACGCAGCTGCTGCCGCGCCGGGTGGGGGCGGCGCGGGCCGCCGAGCTGATCTTCAGCGCCCGCCGGGTGGAGGCGGCCGAGGCGCACGCGCTGGGCCTGGTCGATCAGCTCGTGGGGCCGGGTGAGGACCGCGCCGAGGCGCTGGCGCTGGCGGGCCGGATCGCCGCGAACTCCCCGGTGGGGCTGCGGGCCGCCAAGCGCGCGCTGCGCACCGGTTGGGGCATGGATCTGCGCGCGGGCCTGGAGGTCGAGGAGGCCGCCTGGCGCACGGTCGCCTTCTCCGGTGACCGGGCCGAGGGGGTCGCGGCGTTCAACGAGAAGCGCGCACCCCGGTGGCCGGGCGTCTGATCCCCGGCGGCCGTCCGACGCTCCGGTGGGCGGGCGTGCGAGGCGGCGGCCGGATTTCCGGCGCGGTGGGCGGGCGTCCGAGGTGGTACCCGGGAGGTCCGGTGCGGCGATGAGGCAGAGTCCGGGCCTCCGGTTGGTACGGGGAGTGAGGTGAACCCCTGAGATCCGTGCGGCAGAACAGGGCGAATCCTCCTAACCTTGGCGATATGGGCCGAATGGGAGAGGACGCGGACGCGCGGCTGGGCGCGGTCGTCGGGCTGTCCCAGGCCATGGCGGCGGCCCAGACCTCGTCGCCCGCGGCCTCGGTCCCGCGCCCCCACGAGGCCGCCGGGCCGCTGCCGCACCGGGACCTCGCGCACGCTGCCGCGCTGGGCGCCTGCGAGGCGATGGGCGGCTCCTTCGCCGCGATATCGGTCTGGGAGCGCGACCGGGGGATGCTGCGGGTGCTGGCGAACGTGGGGGAGCGGGCGCCGGAGGAGGCGGAGTTCCCCGAGGACGAGTCCTATCCCGTGCACGCCTTTCCCGAGATCGCCGGGCTCCCGCACGAGGAGTGGGCCGGCGGCGGCATACCGCCCGCCTGGATCGGGACCAGCGAGGGCCCCGGCCACCGGCGGGCCGAAGCACTGCGCCGCCGGGGCCGGGGCTCGTGCGTGGTCGCGCCGATCGTGCTGCACGGGCGGCCCTGGGGCGAGCTGTATGTGGCACGCGGTGTCGCCGGGCCCGTCTTCGACTCCGGCGACGCCGGTTTCGCCACCGTGCTGGCGGCGATCATCGCGGCGGGCATCGCCCAGAACGAGCACCTGGAAGAGGCGCGCCGCCTGGCTTTCACCGACCCCCTCACCGGGCTCGCCAACCGCCGGGCGATCGACGCCCGGCTGGAGGAGGCGCTGGAGGTCCACCGCGAGCTGGGCACCGTCGTCAGCCTCGCCGTGTGCGACATCAACGGCCTCAAACGCGTCAACGACGCACACGGCCACGACGCCGGAGACCGGCTGCTGGAGCGGTTCGGCGACATCCTGTCCCTGTGCGGCGCGATGCTGAGCGGGGCGCTGGCCGGGCGGCTGGGCGGCGACGAGTTCTGCCTGCTGGCCGTCGGGCCCACGGCCGACGAGGTGGTGCGCGCCGCCGACGAGCTGTGCGGCCGGGCGGCCGGGCTGGAGCTGGGCGAGGGCGTCGCCTGCGGGGTGGCCTCCACCGGGGACCCGGTGGGGGAGGTGCGCTCGGCCCGCCGCCTCTTCCGTCTCGCCGACGCGGCCCAGTACCGCGCGAAGAGCCTCCGGTCGGCCGGGCCCGTGGTGGCCGGGCGCGAGGGCCCGCCCGAGGCGGACCCCACCCTCCGCCTGGCGGCGGCCGAGGCCCCGCCCCGGCCCCCGGAGCGCCGCCGCTTCCGGAACCGGTAGGTCCTGCTTGTCATGAGGGGCCGCTTGTCCTGGGGGGCGAGGGGTCGATCGTGACAGATCGCAATTCACTCATTAGGGTGCGTGAATATGAATATGCACACTGCGGCGGTGAAGACGGTGCTGGTCAAGGACGAGGGGACCACACCGGAGGACGTCCTCGCCGTCGCCCGCGACGGGGCCCGCGTCGAACTGCACGAGGACGCGGTACGGGCGCTGCGCACCGCACGCGGCTTCATCGACGACCTCGCGGCCAAGCCCGAGCCCGTCTACGGCGTCTCCACCGGCTTCGGCGCCCTGGCCGTCCGCCACATCGGGCCCGGCCTGCGCGCCCAGCTCCAGCGCAACATCGTCCGCTCGCACGCCGCCGGAATGGGCCCGCGCGTGGAGCGCGAAGTGGTGCGCGCGCTGATGTTCCTGCGGCTGAAGACCCTCGCCTCGGGCCGCACCGGGGTACGCCCCGAGGTCGCGCAGACCATCGCCGACGTGCTCAACGCGGGCATCACCCCGGTCGTGCACGAGTACGGCTCCCTCGGCTGCTCCGGAGACCTCGCGCCCCTCTCGCACTGCGCCCTCACGCTCATGGGCGAGGGCGAGGCCGAAGGCCCCGACGGCACCCTGGCGCCCTCCGGCGAACTGCTGGCCGCGCACGGCATCACACCCGTCGAACTGCGCGAGAAGGAGGGGCTGGCGCTCCTCAACGGCACCGACGGGATGCTCGGCATGCTGCTGATGGCCTGCGCCGACCTCGCGCGGCTGTTCACCTCCGCCGACATCGCCGCGGCCCTCTCCCTGGAGGCGCTGCTGGGCACCGACCGGGTGCTCGCCCCCGAGCTGCACGCCATCCGCCCGCACCCGGGCCAGGCCGCCAGCGCCGCCAACATGCTGAAAGTCCTGGACGGTTCGGGCCTCACCGGCCACCACCAGGACGACGCGCCCCGCGTCCAGGACGCCTACTCCGTGCGCTGCGCCCCACAGGTGGCGGGTGCCGGACGCGACACCCTGGCCCACGCGCGCACCGTCGCCGAACGCGAGCTGGCCGCCGCCGTGGACAACCCGGTGGTGCTGCCCGACGGGCGGGTGGAGTCCAACGGCAACTTCCACGGCGCGCCCGTGGCCTACGTCCTCGACTTCCTCGCCGTCGCCGTCGCCGACCTCGCCTCCATCGCCGAACGCCGCACCGACCGGCTGCTCGACAAGAACCGCTCGCACGGACTGCCGCCGTTCCTCGCGCACGACGCGGGCGTCGATTCGGGGCTGATGATCGCCCAGTACACGCAGGCGGCCCTCGTCAGCGAACTGAAGCGGCTGGCGGTGCCCGCCTCGGCCGACTCCATCCCCTCCTCGGCCATGCAGGAGGACCACGTCTCCATGGGCTGGTCGGCGGCGCGCAAGCTGCGCACCGCGCTGGACGGGCTCACCCGCGTCGTCGCCGTCGAGCTGTACACGGCGGCGCGCGCGGTGGAACTGCGCGCCTCCGCCGGGGGGCTGACCCCCGGCGGCGCGGCGCGGGCCGTCGTCGCCGGGCTGCGGGAGGCCGGGGCGCAGGGTCCGGGCGAGGACCGCTTCCTGGCCCCCGACCTGGCCGCCGCCGAGGAGTTCGTCCGCTCGGGCGCGCTGGTCGCCGCGGCGGAGAAGGCCACCGGCCCGCTGGCGTAGCGGCGCCTGGCGGGGTACGGGCGGCGCGGACGCCGTGCACGGTGCGGGCGGTACGGGCGGTGCGCGGGCTCATTCCCCGTTCGGCGCGCCCCCGTTGTGGCCGCTCTCCTCGTTGCCGCCGTGCTGCTGGTCCTGCTGGGTCACCGCGCCCTGCCGGGGGGCGGGGCCGTCCGGTCTGTCGGCGGTGGCGTTGGCCGTGGGGACGAACCACAAGGCACACAGGACACCTCCGGCCGCCGCTGCGGTGGCCAGGGGGCGCCGGTGGGCTGACAGCTTGGAGAGTCCGGCTCCGGACACGTTGAAGGCCCCTCCGTGGGTGCGCGCGGATATGGCGTGCGGCTCTCGTCGGGGAACGCGAACTGCCCGCACGCGGGCTGATGTTACTGAGATCCCAGGGCCAGGGGGAAGCCGTGCTTCCGCTCGCGTTCCCGTACGCGGGTGCGAGCGGAGCCGGGAGGGGGTGCATGGTTGAGGTGCGGACGGGTGTGAACAGGCCCGTCCGCGGGCACCCGGCAAGGACGCGAGGACGCCCTACGTGTCCTAGCCCACAGTTTCGCCCCGTGTGGAACCGGTCATAGTCAGATTTGCGTTCTGATGCAGAGAGCTGGGGCGCACATGTCCGTTTTCGGGCGCTGTGGGGGCGTACGCAGCTGAAACCGGGGAGACATGGGTTCCGAAGGTATATGGAGAAGCCAGTGATAACGGTGGGGAAGCGCCGCAAGGGACTTGCGGTGACAGCTGCGCTGCTGGGCGGAGTTTTGACGCTGAGTGGATGCGGCGGGGACGACGGGGGTACGGAGAAGTCCTCGGCGAAGTCCGACATATCCGCCGAAAAGAACACTTCGGCCGCACGAATAAAGCTCTCTTCCAAAGACGGCTCCGACAGGGCCAGCATCAACCGCGGCGGCGATGTCTCCGTCAGCAAGGGCAAGCTCACCGGCGTCACCATGAAGGCGGCGCAGAGCGGTACCACTGTCGAGGGCACGCTCGCCGACGACGGCACGAGCTGGAAGCCCACCAAGCCGCTGGAGCGGGCCACCAAGTACGAGATCACGGCGAAGGCGAAGGACAGCGACGGCCGCAAGGCGGTCGAGAACGCCACCTTCACCACGGTCGCCCCCGACAAGAGCTTCATCGGCACCTATGCCGGTGAGGACGGCGCCACCGTCGGTGTGGGCATGCCGGTCTCCCTCACGTTCGACAAGCAGATCGCCAACAAGAAGGCCGTCCAGTCCGCGATCAAGGTCAGCTCGACCAGCGGCCAGGAAGTCGTCGGCCACTGGTTCGGCAACGACCGCCTCGACTTCCGTCCCGAGGAGTACTGGAAGCCGAACTCGAAGGTCACCCTCGACCTCAAGCTCGACGGCGTGGACGCGGGCAACGGCAACACCGGCGTCCAGGACAAGAAGGTCACCTTCAACATCGGCCGCCAGCAGATCAGCACGGTGGACGTCACGAACCACACGATGAAGGTCGAGCGCGACGGCAAGACCCTCAAGAACGTGCCGATCTCCGCGGGCAGCGCGTCCAACCCCACGTACAACGGCAAGATGGTGATCTCCGAGAAGCACACGGAGACCCGGATGGACGGCAACACCGTCGGCTTCGGCCGCAAGGGCTCCGAGGGCTACGACATCAAGGACGTCCCGCACGCCATGCGGCTGTCCACCTCCGGCACCTTCATCCACGGCAACTACTGGGGCGCGCCCTTCGGCACCGGCAACACCAGCCACGGCTGCGTCGGCCTGAAGGACACCCAGGGCGCCGGCAGCACCAGCACGGACGGTGGCTGGTTCTTCAAGGGGTCCCTGATCGGCGACGTGGTCGTCGTCAAGGGCTCGCCGGACAAGACCATCCAGCCCGACAACGGCCTCAACGGCTGGAACATGGACTGGGCGAAGTGGAAGGCGGGCTCCGCGGTCTGATCCGCTCCCGCACCGTGCCACACCGCACACCAACGCCGTGGGCCCCCTCCGTGAAAGCGGAGGGGGCCCACGGCGTTGGTGCGGAAGCCCGACGAACCTCTGACTCAGGTCTCCCGGGTCAGGACGTCTGGGGTCTCCCGGGTCAGGGCGCTTGCGGGCGCGTCACTTCTTCTCGCAGCCCACCAGCTCCGCGCTGGTCGCGCGGGCGGTCGTGCGGACGGTGATCACCGTGTCCACGCGGGACTTGGCCGCGGGGATCGCCGCGTTCTTGCGGCCGACCTCGTTGCCGCTCTCCGCCTGGGTGCGCAGCGTGCACACGCCCGCCGTGCCCGCGTCCTTGCGGACCTCCAGGTGGACCTCTACGGCGCTGTCCGAGACGACCTTGAACTTGATCATCTCGCCGCTGACTTCCTGGCCCGCGATGTAGGAGGAGCCGAGCCAGGCGATCAGGGCCAGCATCAGGACGCCCAGCACCCCGCCGGTGATCTTGAGCCCGCGGTCCGTGTCGGTGCTGCCGCCGCTGCCGCCGCGCGCTGTGTTCCGTGTGCTGGGGGTGCGGCCGTAGCGCCCCTCCGGAACCTTCGTGGCCCCCGGAGTGCCCGGGGTCTCCGGCGCCTTCGGGGCCTTCGGGACCTCTGGTACGTCCTGGCGCAGGTCGGCCATGGTCCGTTCCTCTCAGCGGGGCCCGGGGCCGGGGCGGTCCGGCGATACCGGGAATAATCGGGGGGCTGATTCGGTCACTATAGAAGCCGCACGGGAAAGTCCCGAGGGCGGGCCGCTGAGGGCGGGCTGAGGCGGGGCCGCTGTGACCTTACGAGGATTGAGTCTTGACTGAGCAACTGCGACTGATGGCCGTGCACGCGCACCCCGACGACGAGTCGAGCAAGGGCGCGGCGACCATGGCGAAGTACGTCGACGAGGGGGTGGACGTACTGGTCGTGACATGCACTGGCGGAGAGCGGGGCTCCATCCTCAATCCAAAGCTCCAGGGGGACACGTACGTCGAGGAGCACATCCACGAGGTGCGCAAGAAGGAGATGGACGAGGCGCGGGAGATCCTCGGCGTCAAGCAGGCGTGGCTCGGCTTCGTCGATTCCGGTCTGCCCGAGGGCGATCCGCTGCCCCCGCTCCCGGAGGGCTGTTTCGCGCTCCAGGACGAGGACGTGGCGGCGGGCGCGCTGGTGCGGCTCATCCGCGAGTTCCGGCCGCAGGTCCTGACGACCTACGACGAGAACGGCGGCTACCCGCACCCGGACCACATCATGACCCACAAGATCACGATGCTGGCCTTCGAGCACGCGGCGGACACCGAGAGGTACCCGGAGGCGGAGTTCGGCCCCGCCTGGCAGCCGCAGAAGGTGTACTACAACCAGGGCTTCAACCGCGAGCGCACCCTCGCCATGCACAACGCCATGCTGGAGCGGGACCTGGAGTCCCCGTACACGGAGTGGCTGGAGCGCTGGGAGAAGATGGGGATCAAGGCGCGGGAGATCACCACGTACATCCCCTGCGGCGACTTCTTCGAGATCCGCGACAAGGCGCTGATCGCGCACGCCACCCAGATCGACCCCGACGGGGGCTGGTTCCGGGTCCCGCTGGACATCCAGCGGGAGGTCTGGCCGACCGAGGAGTACGAGCTGGCGAAGTCGCTCGTGGACACCTCCCTCCCCGAGCGCGACCTCTTCGCGGGCATCCGCGAGAATTGACGGTATGAGCCCGACGCAGACAACGCTGGTCCAGGTCCTCCCCCTCGCGGCGAAGGACCTGGACGAGAACAAGGTCACCCCCGGCGTCCTCGGATTCCTCGTCTTCGCGGCGATCGGCATCGCGGTGTGGATGCTGATGAAGTCGATGAACAAGCACATGAACCGGGTGGACTTCGAGGACAAGTCCGTGTCCACCGGTCCCGCCGGTTCCGCCGGCCCCGGCACGTCCGGCACCCTCGGTGACGGGGCGGAGCCGGCGGCCAAGAAGGAGCGGGCCGCAACGGCGGCGCCCTCCGCGCCCAAGCCCAAGACAACCGGCTGAGGGGCACCCTCTTCCGGTCTTCCGGAACCCTCCCGGATCTTCCGGAATCCCCTCGGACAGGAGCACTCATGCTGTTCGGCAGGTTCAAGAACCAGATCCCCGCTCCCGAGGAGGCCCTCCCGGGCCGCCCGGAGCCCGCCTACTCGGTGCCCGAGCGCCACACCGTCCTCGGCACGCCCCTCCAGGGCCCGTACCCGGAAGGTCTGGAGACCGCGGACTTCGGCATGGGCTGCTTCTGGGGCGCCGAGCGCGTCTTCTGGCAGGCGGACGGGGTCTGGACGACCCTGGTCGGCTACCAGGGCGGCTCCACCCCGAACCCCTCGTACGAGGAGGTCTGCTCGGGCCTCACCGGCCACACGGAGGCGGTGCGCGTCGTGTACGACCCCGCGAAGGTGTCGTACGAGGAGCTGCTCAAGCGCTTCTGGGAGGCGCACGACCCCACCCAGGGCTTCCGCCAGGGCAACGACACGGGCACCCAGTACCGCTCCGCCGTCTACACCCACTCCGCCGCCCAGGCCGCCACGGCGGAGGCGTCCCGCGACGCCTACCAGCGGGTACTGACCGGCTCCGGCCACG
Source organism: Streptomyces axinellae (assembly GCF_039532135.1). Classification (NCBI taxonomy): domain Bacteria; kingdom Bacillati; phylum Actinomycetota; class Actinomycetes; order Kitasatosporales; family Streptomycetaceae; genus Streptomyces; species Streptomyces axinellae. The sequence continues at coordinate 147,268 of NZ_BAAARJ010000017.1, read as the reverse complement.
GCACCATCACCACCGAGATCCTCCCCGCCGAGGGCCGCCCGTTCTACGCCGCCGAGGGGTACCACCAGCAGTACCTCGACAAGAACCCCGCCGGGTACTGCGGCATCGGCGGCACGGGCGTCTCCTGCCCCGTGGGCATCGCACCCGCCTGAGCGGGAGCGCCGTGCGCGCCGCCGCGTGGGCCGCCGGCGCTCAGAGCGAACGCCGGTTCCCCCTGCGGGGGGACGGGGCGGTACCGGGCGGGCCGGGTACGGCGGCCTGGCGGGCCTCGCCCAGCGGTGGTGTCGCCGCAGCGGTCGCCGCCGCGGCCCTGTCCGGCGCTCCCGGGGGCTGCCAGCGGTGCACGGCCGCGGCGAGAGATTCCGGGGGCCCGGGGGCCGACTGCCCCGGGAGCCGCTCCAGTTCGCTGGTCACTCGCTGAACTCGGTCTCCCACCTCCTGCATCCGCTGCTGCACCCGGGGCAGCGGCTGCCCTCGCTCCCGCTCCAGCAGCAGGTCCTCCAGGGGCTGTTCCGACAGCTCTTCCTCGCGCTGCCGCAGGCCCTCGCGCCCGGCCAGCTCCTGGAACCGCTCCTCGGTCTCCTGTAGCCACCGCTGGTCATCGGGGCCTGGCCGCAGTGTCCCGGCCAGTTTCAAGAGCCGGTCGCCCAGCGCTTGCAGCTTCTGCCGCCGTCCGCGTTCCTGCCGTTGCGCGAGCAGCCGCTGGAGCTGCTCCTCCTGCGTCTCGGCCGGGGAGAGCGCCGTCCGCGTCGGCTGCGCCGCGCGCAACTCCAGCAGGTTCTCGCGCTGCGCCAGCACTTTTCGCAGCTGTCCCGACGCTTTCCGTAATTGCTGCTGGGTGCGATCGGCGGGCTGCCCTTGCTCCTGGGGCTCGGGCTCTTGCGTCGTTCCCTGCGGTATCGGCATGGCAGCATCATGCCGCGCCGGATCCGCGCCCGGGTGCCGGTTCCGTGTCGTCACCGGTTGAACCGGTGACGGTTGTGAGAGAGGGGCGGCGGTGTCGCGTTCGGGGTGCGCGGGGCTCTGACCAGGAGTGGCGCCACCGGCTTCTTCCCTTTTCCGCCGGAATTGTTAAGCTCGTGGTTTCGCCCACCTGTGAAGGCGCAGCCTTCCTGGTAGGGCGTTTCCTGCATTTGCTGTTGATTCCCAGTACCGACGAGGAGCACCTGTGACCCAGACCAGCGACAACGTCACCTGGCTGACCCAGGAGGCGTATCACCAGCTCAAGGCCGAGCTGGAGTACCTGTCGGGTCCTGCACGCACCGAGATCTCCAAGAAGATCGAGGCGGCTCGCGAAGAGGGTGACCTCCGCGAGAACGGCGGGTACCACGCGGCCAAGGAGGAGCAGGGCAAGCAGGAGCTGCGGATCCGCCAGCTCCAGCAACTCCTGGAAAACGCCAAGGTCGGCGAGGCCCCGGCGGACGACGGTGTGGTGGAGCCCGGCATGGTCGTCACGATCGCCTTCGACGGCGACGAGGACGACACCATCACCTTCCTCCTGGCGTCCCGCGAATACGCCAGCGCCGAGGTCGAGACCTACTCTCCGCAGTCGCCGCTGGGCGTCGGTGTGATGGGCAAGAAGGTCGGCCAGGACGCGGAGTACGAGCTGCCGAACGGCAAGATGGCGTCCGTACGGATCCTCAAGGCCAAGCCCTACCAGGGCTGAGCAAGCCCCACTTCCGCCAACGGCGGGCGGCCCGCGCTCCGGCGCGGCGCCGCCCGCCGTTGGCGCGTCGTCGCGGGGCGGCGCGCGGCCCGCGCCCGTACCGCACTGGCCGTACACCCGCGCAGCACCGGGCGTACACCCGCACAGCATTAGGTGTAAAGGACAACCTGTTCGGCTGGCTCCGACACGAGAGACCATCGCTCGCACCGGAGGAACCGCACATGTCCACGCCACGCGCTCAGCGCCTCTCCCGTACCACGCGCCGCAGGCTGGCCTGGGGCACCGCCGCCGTCCTGGCCGCGGGCGTCGCCGTGCCGAGCTTCGCCTACGCCGGGCCCAGCGGCGGCCAGGGCTCCGCAGCGGCCAAGAGCGGTCACCGTGCCAAGAACGTCATCGTGCTCATCGGCGACGGTATGGGCGACTCGGAGATCACGCTCGCCCGCGACTACACCGTGGGCGCGGGCGGGCGGCTGAACATGGACAGATTCCCCGCCACCGGCGCCTACACCACCTACTCGGTCGATGAGAAGGGCAAGCCGGACTACGTCACCGACTCGGCCGCCAGCGGCACCGGCTGGGCCACCGGGAACAAGACGGTCAACGGCCGCATCTCCAAGACCCACACCGGCAAGCCGGTGCCCTCCATGCTGGAGCTGGCCAAGAAGAAGGGCATGGCGACCGGCGACGTCACCACCGCCGAACTGACCGACGCCACGCCCGCCGTGCAGAACGCGCACGTCACCGACCGCGACTGCCAGGGCCCCGAGGACATGAAGAAGTGCCCGGCCGACACGATCGGCAAGGGCGGTGAGGGCTCCATCGCGGAACAGACGGTCACCACCGGCGCCGATGTCCTCATGGGCGGCGGCAAGGCCCGCTTCGACCAGAAGATCAGCGAGGGCCGGTACAAGGGCAAGACCGTCACCGAGCAGGCCCGTAAGGCCGGCTACCGGCTGGTGACGGACAAGAAGGGGCTCGCCTCGGCCAAGCCGGGCACCCCGCTGCTCGGGCTGTTCGCACCGGGCACCGTGCCCGTCGAGTGGACCGGCAAGAAGGCCGCCAAGGGCGGCACCGACCCGCAGCGCTGCACCACCGGCAACCCCGCACGCCCCGCCACCACACCGGCCCTGGCCCAGCAGACCAGCAAGGCCATCGACCTGCTGGAGGCCAGGCAGCGGGCCAAGAAGTCCGGCAAGGGCTTCTTCCTCCAGGTCGAGGGCGCCTCGATCGACAAGCAGGACCACGCGGCCGACCCCTGCGGTCAGATAGGGGAGACGGCGGCGTTCGACCGCGCCGTGCGGGTGGCTCAGGAGTACGCGAAGAAGCACCCCGACACGCTCGTGGTGACCACCGCCGACCACGCGCACGCCAGCCAGATCGTGCCGGTGGACGCGAAGCCGGCGGGGCTGTCCTCCACGCTCGTGACCGACGAGGGGCAGCCGCTCCAGGTCAGCTACTCCGACAACGACCCCGCCGAGGACCAGGAGCACACCGGTACGCAGGTTCGCATCGCGGCGATGGGCCCCTCCTCCGACCGCGTCACGGGTGTCACCGACCAGACCGACCTCTTCGGCACCGTGACCCGCGCCCTGCGGCTGCGCTGAGCTTCCGGCCCCGCCCTCGGCCTCACTCCGCCCTCCGCTCCGGACGGGCTCGGACAGAGCCCGTCCGGAGCGTCCGCTTCCGGGGGCGCCGGTTCCGCCCGGCAGGCGTCAGACCGCCGCCGAGCGGTACTTGCGCACCGCCAGGGTGCGGAAGACCAGCACGATCACCACGGACCAGATCAGCGAAGCCAGCACCGGGTGCTGCATGGGCCAGGCGTCCGGCACCGGGTAGTGGGGCGGAAAGTTGCCGAACAGGTCGCGGCAGGCGACCACCGTCGCGCTGAAGGGGTTCCACTCGGCGATGTGCCGCAGGAACGCCGGCATGTTCTGCGAGGGCACGAACGCGACGGAGATGAACGTCAGCGGGAAGAGCCAGATGAGCCCGCCGGAGGTGGCCGCCTCGGGTGTGCGCACGGTCAGACCGATCAGCGCGCCGATCCAGGTGAAGGCGTAGCCGAGCAGCAACAGCAGGCCGAAGCCGGCCAGCGCGTTGAGGATGCCGTCGTGGGCCCGCCAGCCGACGATCGCGGCGACGATGGCGAGGACGACCAGTGTCAGCGCCGTCTGCACGAGGTCGGCGAGTGTGCGGCCGGTCAGGACCGCGCCGCGGGCCATGGGCAGGGACCGGAAGCGGTCGATGAGGCCCTTGTGCATGTCCTCGGCGATGCCCGCTCCCGCGCCCGCCGTGGCGAAGGTGACGGTCTGCGCGAAGATGCCCGCCATCAGGAACTGGCGGTAGGTCCCGGCGTCGGTGCCCGCGCCCGGGACCTTGATGGAGCCGCCGAAGACATAGCTGAACAGCACCACGAACATGATCGGCTGGATGAGGCCGAAGATGACGACCTCGGGGATGCGCACCATACGGATGAGATTGCGCTTGGCCATCACCAGGGAGTCGGTGACGGACTGGGCGAAGCCGCCGCGTCCGCTGGGTGCCGCGCTCGACGCTGCTGTGCTGGTGGTGCCGCTCACTTGGCCCTCTCCTCGGTCTCGGTGCCGTCCTGTTGCGTCGCCGCGGTCCCGGACTTCAACTCCGGCTCGTCCTCGGCCGCGTGGCCCGTCAGGGAGATGAAGACGTCGTCGAGGGTGGGGCGGCGCAGTCCGATGTCGTCGATCTCGATGCCCCGGCTGTCCAGTTCCCTGATCACCTCGGCCAGCAGCTTGGCGCCGCCGGCCACGGGGACGGTCAGCTTGCGGGTGTGCGACTCGACGGTGCAGCCCTCCTGGGTCGTCCCGCGCAGGCCGTGGCGGTCGAGGATCTCGCGGGCGGCGTCGATGTGCGCGCGCTCGTGGACGACGACCTCGATGCGCTCGCCGCCGGTCCGGTCCTTGAGCTGGTCGGAGGTGCCGCGGGCGATGACCTTGCCGTGATCGACGACCGCGATGTCGTGTGCGAGCCGGTCGGCCTCCTCCAGGTACTGGGTGGTCAGCAGCAACGTCGTACCGCCGGCGACCAGTTCCTCGATGACCTCCCACAGTTGCTGCCGGTTGCGCGGGTCCAGCCCGGTGGTGGGCTCGTCCATGAACATCACGGGCGGGCTGACCACGAGCGCGGCGGCGAGGTCGAGACGGCGGCGCATGCCGCCCGAGTACGTCTTGGCCGTACGGTCACCCGCGTCGGCCAGGTTGAAGCGCTCCAGCAGCTCGTTCGCGCGCTTCTTCGCGTCGCGCCCGGACATCTGGTAGAGGCGGCCGACCATCTGAAGGTTCTCACGGCCCGTCAGATACTCGTCCACGGCGGCGAATTGGCCGGACAGGCCGATGGACCTGCGGACCGCCGTGGGGTTCTTGAGCACGTCGATGCCCGCGACGACGGCCCGGCCGCTGTCGGGCTGGAGGAGCGTGGTCAGTACCCGGACCGCGGTGGTCTTGCCCGCGCCGTTCGGCCCCAGCAGGCCCAGCACGGTGCTTTCGGGAACGTCGAGATCGACGCCGTCCAGAGCCGTGACGTCGCCGAACGTCTTCACCAGACCCTCGGCGTAGATGGCACCCGGCATTGGTGGTCTCCCAGTGGTGTGGAGAGTGGATGCTGCGAAATCGGATGAGAACTCTGGACCTGTGAAGATGCTAGGTCCGCCGGGCAGTTCCGGCACGTACGGCAGGTATGCGAGGTGGCACCGGACCGCCGGGCCCGGCGCACAGCAGTATGAGCGACGCGATGTATCGCGTCAAGTAATACGCGATAGCTCGCGTTACGGAAGGGCCGCGTCCGCGCGCCGCGTCACGGAGGGACGGAGGGGGGACGGACGACGGACCGCGTCCGCGTCCGCGTTCGTGTGCGCGGACGTCAGCTCATGACGCGGTAGCCCGCCGCGCGCAGCGAAGAGGCGACCTCGACGCAGTGCTCGGGCCCCTTCGTCTCCAGGTGCAACTCCACCTCCACCTCGTCCAGCCCGAGCCGGGGATCGGTGCGGACATGGCTCACGTCCAGGACGTTGGCGTCGGCCGCCGACAACGCGCTCATCAGCGCGGCGAGCGCGCCCGGCCGGTCAGAGACCCGCAGCCGCAGCGACAGATAGCGCCCGGCCGCCGCCATCCCGTGCCGCAGCGTCCGCTGGAGCACCAGCGGATCGACGTTCCCCCCGGACAGCACCGCCGCCACCGGGCCCGGGAACGCGCCCGGCTCCGAGAGCAGCGCCGCCACCGGGCTCGCCCCGGCCGGCTCCACCACCAGCTTCGCCCGCTCAAGGCACAGCAACAGCGCGCTGGAGAGGGCGTCTTCGGACACCGTGCGCACCTCGTCGACCAGGGTGCGGATGATGCCGAACGGGATGTCCCCGGGCCGGCCCACCTTGATCCCGTCGGCCATGGTCGAGACCGACTCCAGCGCCACCGGCTCCCCGGCGGCCAGTGACGGGGGATACGCCGCCGCGCCCTCGGCCTGCACGCCCACCAGCCGGATGTCGGGGCGCAGCGCCTTGACCGCCACCGCGATCCCCGCGATCAGCCCGCCACCGCCCATGCCCACCACGATCGTGCGCACCTCGGGGCACTGCTCCAGCAACTCCAGCCCCACGGTGCCCTGGCCCGCCACCACATCCGCGTGGTCGAAGGGGTGGATGAAGACCGCACCCGTGGCGTGCGCGTACTCCCGCGCGGCCTCCAGCGTCTCGTCCACGACCTGGCCGTGCGTCCGCACCCGCGCCCCGTACTCCCGGGTGGCCGCCACCTTGGGCAGCGGGGCGCCCACCGGCATGAAGACCGTCGAGGTCACCCCCAGCAAGGACGCCGCCAGCGCGACCCCCTGCGCGTGGTTGCCCGCGCTCGCCGCCACCACCCCGCGCCGCCGCTCCTCGGGGGAGAGGCCCGCGATGCGCACATAGGCGCCGCGCAGCTTGAACGAGCCCGTGCGCTGGAGGTTTTCACACTTGAGGTGCACGGGCGCACCCACCAGCGCGGACAGGTGTCTGCTGCCTTCCAGCGCGGTCGTCCGGGCGACGCCCGAGAGCGTCTTGTACGCGAGGCGTACCTCGTCCAAAGACACCGGAAGCGACGCCGTGGTGTCCCCTGCTGTGCTGGTGACCATGTGCTCCAGTCTCGCAGCCGTGCGCGGGTCCGCGCCGGACATGTAAGGCCCGTACGCCGGTTCCGCCGCTGACTTCGGGTAGCTCAGGTCACTGGTTTGTGCACTGAAGGTACGTCCTGCTCCCGCTGCGCGTACCCTGTCCGCACCACACCCCGGATTCCGTTCCTCACGGAAGACCCGAACACTCGAAACCTCCCGCAGACCGACGAAGTGAGCACACCGGCCATGCCCACGCCCCCGGACATGACGACAGACACCACAGACGACCACCGCGCGGTGCCTGCCGAAGGCAGTGCCCTCTCAGAACCCGGCCCCGCCGCGGCCCCGGTGCTCGACGCGCTCCAGCACCAGCTCGCCGTGTACGCGCGCCGCGCCGAACAGACCCGGCTCGGCGGACTCGGCCAGGCCCGCAACTCCATGGACCGGGCCGCCTACCTGCTGCTCAACCGGCTGGACCAGGAAGGCCCGATGGGCGTCAAGGCGCTCGCCGCAGGCATGGGCATCGACTCCTCGACGGTGACCAGGCAGGTCGCACCGCTGGTCGAGTCGGGCCTGGTCAAGCGGACCTCCCACCCGGAAGACGGCCGCGCCGTCGTCCTCCAGCTCTCGCCGCGCGGCCACTCCAGGCTGGAGGAGGTCCGCTCCTCGCGGCGCAGGCTGATGGAGCTGATCACCCAGGACTGGACGGCGGAGGAACGCGGCGTCTTCTGCAAGCTGCTGACCCGGTTCAACACCGCGATGCTCGACTTGAACCCCGCCAGCCTCGCCCCGTCCCCGCAGCCGCCCGCCGAGGGCGGCCAGGGCACGCCCGCCTCTTGATTTGATCAGGGCGCCTGCCGTCCCATAGGCGGCGGGAGGCGGCGTGCGCGAGCCACAGGCACGGCAAGACGGCCGAGGCAGCCGATGCGGTCGGCGCGGCCAAGGCCGCCAGGACGGCCGCAGCAGTCAACGCATCCAAGGCAGCCAACGCGATCAACGCAATCAACGTAATCAACACAGCCTCCGCGCCCGGGAGTTCGAGGCGTTCGTCGCGGGCGCGGGCGGCCGGCTGCTGCATGCCGCCACGTTGCTGACGGCCGAGCCGCCAGGAGCCGCGCCCGAAGCACAGCGGCTCCTGGTGGGCGCCCTCGCCCACACGCGCGCCGACTGGTCACGGCTGCGCGGCGAGGACCCCTACGAGCGCACCCGGCAGGAACTCACCAGGCGCTTCGCCCACACCGGATGGCGCCACCGCCGCCCACGCGGCGGCCTGCTGGGCGTACTGCCGCCGCAAGAACGGCTGGTGCTGGTGCTGCGGCTGTTCGAAGGTGTGGCGGACGAGCAGGTCGCCGCGTCCCTCGGCCTGCCGGTCGAGCGGGTGCGCGCACTGCACACCCGCGCCATGGCGACGCTCCTGAGCCGCCCTGTCGAGAGCGCGGCGCCGAGGTGAGCCTGCCGGACCGCAAGGAGGCCGAGGTGCGCAAGCTGCTGGCGCAGCTCCCTGGGGAGCCCGTCCCCGCCGACCTGGCCGAGCGGGCGCTGCGGCGGGGGGCCCGGCTGCTGAGGCGCCGCCGGGTACTGCGGACCGTCACCTGGCTGTGCGCGCTGCTCTGCCTGGCCGCCTTGGCCGGGTGGCTGCTCGCCGACCGGCCCTGGTCCCAGCCACCGCCCGCCACCTCGCCGACGGTGGGGTGGTAGCGGCCCCGGCCCCGTCAGGGGCACGGGGAACTGCGCGCTCAGCCACTTGACGGCCGCAGGCGGGAGGCGGGCTGGGCCTGGGGGCGGGGAGCCGCCCTGGGCCCTGGCATCCGTCGCCTCCTGCGGGGGTGCCCCTTCAGGGGCGCGGGGAACTGCGCGCTCAGCCACCTGAGGGCGGCAGGCGGGACACGAGCCGAGCCCGGGCGGCGGGGAGCCGTGGGCGGCAGGCGGACGGCGCCGTCCGCGGGCGCCTCAGGTCTGCTGGCGCGATCCCCCGCGCCCGGTACGGGCGCTACGCGTGGGCGCTGATGACGCCCCCGGCGCTGAGCACGATGTAGACGCCGTTGGCGTTGAGCCCGACGTCGTGCTGGTTCGCGTTGAGCGTGGCGGCCACACCGTCATGGCCGATGATCTTGGCGCGGTAGTGGTTCTCGCCGGCCTTGGTGACCTTGGCCGTCCAGCCGCCCTCAAGGTCGAAGGTGCCGGGGCCCTGCTGGTCGCCGCCCATCCAGGAGTGGATCTGGCCGTCCAGCGTGAGCGTGACGAACATGCCGTTGGCGTCGAGCCCGGCATCGCTCTGCTTCGTCTCCAGGGTGGCCAGGACGTCGCCATCATTGACGATCTTGGCCCGGTAGTGCTGGCTGCCGAGCTTGTAGATCTTGGCCGTGCTGCCGTCCACCAGGGTCTCGGAGCGGGCCCGGGACGCCGCCGACGTGGACGTGGCGGAGGAGGCGTTGTCGCCCTGTGCCTGGGTCCGCACATCGGTCTGGTTCTTGCCCGAGCCGGCGCGCGAGGTCTCGCCGCTGTCCGCGCCGCCGCCGGTGGCGTGGGAGGCGGAGGCGGAGTCCTTCTTCTGGGAGCCGGCGGCGTCGTCGCTGCCGCTCTGGCAGGCGGTCAGGGAGAACGCGGCAGCGGCGGCCACGGCCACCAAGGTGGCGGAGCGGACGGTACGGCGGGTACGGCGGATACGGCGAGCGGTCATGATGGAAGTCCCCCAATGGGCTCTCAGGTTGCGGTGCCCCCGCCTTCATCCGCAGGGCGGCCGGCCGGGTCTGCTGTTCGCTGCACCCTGTGAGATGGCCCCCGGGCGGAAGTTGTTCACCGGGTTCTGTCCGCGCTTGGTAACAGAGGAAGCGGGCGCACAGGGCGGGAGGGGCGACCGCGCCGCCGAGCCCCTCCCGCCCCGCCGGGGTCCGTTAGTCCAGGGCCTGGGTCAGGTCCGCCAGCAGGTCGTCCGCCGACTCGATGCCCACCGACAGCCGCACCAGGTCCGCGGGGACCTCCAGCGCCGAGCCCGCCGCCGAGGCGTGCGTCATGCGGCCCGGGTGCTCGATGAGGGACTCGACGCCGCCGAGGGACTCACCCAGCGTGAACAGCCGCGCCCGGTCGCACACCCGGACCGCCGCCTCCTCGCCGTCCGCCACCCGGAAGGACACCATCCCGCCGAAGCCCCGCATCTGCTTGGCCGCGATCTCGTGCCCGGGGTGGGTGGGCAGGCCCGGGTAGAAGACCTCGCTCACCTTCGGGTGCGCCTCCAGAAGCTGGGCGACGCGGGCCGCGTTCGCGCCGTGCCGGTCCATGCGGACGGCGAGTGTCTTGATGCCGCGCATGACCAGCCACGAGTCGAAGGGGCCGGCGATGGCGCCCATCGCGTTCTGGTGGAAGGCCAGTTCGTCGCCGAGCGCCGGGTCGGAGACGACGAGCGCGCCGCCCACCACGTCCGAGTGGCCGCCCATGTACTTCGTCGTCGAGTGCACGACGGCGTCCGCGCCCAGCGCCAGCGGCTGTTGCAGGTAGGGGCTGGCGAAGGTGTTGTCCACGACCAGCCGCGCCCCGGCGCTGTGCGCCACCTCCGCGACGGCCTCGATGTCGGTGATGCCCAGCAGCGGGTTGGAGGGCGTCTCCACCCACACCACCTTGGTGCGCTCGCACAGCGCGTCCCGTACGGCGGCCGGATCCGAGGAGTCGGCCACCGACCAGCGCACCCCCCACCGCTCGGCGACCCGCGCGAAGAGGCGGAAGGTGCCGCCGTACGCGTCGTCGGGGATGACGACGTGGTCACCGGGCGTCAGCAGCGTGCGCAGCAGGCAGTCCTCGGCGGCCAGACCCGAGGCGAAGGCCAGACCGCGCCTGCCGCCCTCCAGCGCCGCGAGGTTCTCCTCCAGCGCGGTGCGGGTCGGGTTCGCCGAGCGGCTGTACTCGTAGCCGCCGCGCAGCCCGCCGACGCCGTCCTGCTTGTACGTGGAAACCTGGTGGATGGGCGGCACGACCGCCCCTGTCGTGGGGTCGGCCGCCTGGCCCGCGTGGATGGCCAGGGTCTCGAAGCCCCCGGGGTGCTGCCCGGCGGCTCCGGTCTCGCCGGGTTCGCCGCTGCTGTTCTTGATGCCCTTGATGCCGTTGTCGCGCTGCTCACTCATGAGAGCGAGACTAGTGGGCCGTACGGTGGAGTCAGGGCGTACTCAGCGAGGCCGCCCCGCCGAGCCGACGACCGACCCCCCAGCCACTGGCCGGGAGGTCACCGAGTGTGGAGACCCGACGCCATGGAAGCCCTGTTTCTCCTCATCGCCCTCGCCGCCGTCTTCGGCGCGGTGGCCTACCCCGCGATGCGCCGCAGGCGGCTGGGCCAAGGCCACCGGGACGGGGTGCGCGGGTTCACGCAGGCCCTCGACCCGTCGGCCGGCTACGGCTTCGTGCCCTCCGACCAGCTGGACGTTCGCCTGCCGGGGCCCGACCGCGAGCTGGTGGAAGCACTGGAGGAGACCCAGCGCGGCCAGGAGTGGGAGCCGGTGGCGCGGCTGCTGGCCTTTACCGGTGACGAGTACGAGCTGCGCTGGCAGCGTGTGCAGTCGCTGGCGGGCGCCGCCGCGATGGAGCTGGCGCGCTCCCGTGAGCCGGCCCGCTCCCGCGAACTGGGCGCGCCCGGGACGGGCACCTTCGGAGCGGATGCGTCCGGACCTGGCGCCTCCGGGCCCGGCGGGGCGCGGGACGCGGTCTCCTTCAGCAAGGACTTCAGCCGGCAGGAGCCCTCGCCGCAGCAGGACGCGCGCTGGCTGCGGGACTGGCGCGCCCAGCAGCCCCGCGACCCGGGAGGCGCCCAGGTGTACGCGCAGTTCCTCGTCTTCCAGGCCCTGGCCGAGCCCGGCGGCTCCGATGACCGCCGCATCATCCTGGAAGAGGCCCGCAACGTCGCCCACGACGCGGCCGAGCTCGACCCCGCCGACCCGACACCGCACCTGACCGAGCTGTTCATCGCCCGCCACCTGGAATACCGCGAGGCCGACTTCGAGTCCCTCTGGTCGAGCGTGCGCCGCCTGGCCCCCGACCACATGGGCGCCCACCTGGCGGCGCTGCCCTACTGGTCGGCGAAGTGGGCCGGCTCCAAGGAACAGGCCGACGCCTTCGCCCGCACGGCCGCCTCCCACGCCCCCGAGGGCACCTTGCTGCCCGCCCTTCCGCTCTTCGCGGCCTACGACCATCTGCCCGAGGTCAACATGGTCCGTGGCCTCTACCAGAGCGAGGAGATCGCCCAGGCCATCGAGGCCGCCGAGTTCGCCGTCGATCAGGTCGAGGACGACCATCCGGTCCGCCCGCACGTCCTGCACCTGCTGGTGTGGTTCCTCGTCCGCGCCGAGCGCTACGCCGAGGCGCTGGAGGCCCTGGCGGCGGTTGACGGCCACGTGGGCGCCGTCCCCTGGGTGGACGAGGGCGACCCCGCCGCCGCCTACGCCGCGTACCGCGCCCTGGCGGTCGCCGGCTACGAGTCCACGGGCGGCGCCCGCACCCCGCACTGAGGGCCGTCGCTCGCTCTTTCGGGTACCCGCTCCCGGCATCCCGCCCGGTCACGTCGAGTGGCGCGCGGGATCCCGTCCATGGGAGGGACCACGACCGCTGAACCGGCTCCCGAGATCAACACGATCACCTGGCCGGTGCCGCCGCCGAACGGCTACACCGTGGACGACCTGCTGACCCTGCCGGACCTCCCGCCGCACACCGAGCTGATCGACGGGGGCCTGGTCTTCGCGAGCCCGCAACGCCTCTTGCACGCGGACGTGATCGACATGCTGTTGAGCGGGCTGCGGGCCGCCGCGCCTCGTGACCGAGTACGCGTCAGGCGGGAGATGACCGTCGTCCTGAACCGGCGCAACGGCCCGGAGCCGGGCGTGCTCGCCGTCCGGGCCGAGTCCGTCCGGGGCCCCGGCCAGACGGCGTACCAGGCCGCCGACGTCCTGCTCGCCGTCGAGGTCGTCTCGCCCGACTCCGAGGAGCGCGACCGCGACACCAAGCCCCGCAAGTACGCGGCAGTCGGCGTCCCGCACTTCTGGCTGGTGGAGCGCGCGGGGGAGAGCCCGCACCCGGTCGTCCGCGTCTACGAACTCGACCCGGTGGCCAGGGGCTACACCCCGCGCGGCATCTTCCGCGGGCGGCTGACGCTTGACGAACCGTTCGACATCGACATCGACATCGACCTGGCAGCTGTGGACGAGCTGCAGTACGCGGCGCCGGGCGCGGTCGGCCGCCAGGTCGCAAAACCGTGAGGTCGATCTCCACGGAGAAGGGGGCGACCGCCTTCACCGTGCCCGCGCGTACACGTCACCCTCCCGGTAGGCGTGTGCGGCCTGATCCAGGAGACAGGTGTGGACGGGGGGACGCCGGTGGCGCCCTGCTCGACCCGCCAGTCTCGATGCCCGCACACTGCTCTTCGCTCCAGGAGCTGTACTGCTCGGCAGCCACCCGGGCGTGCATCACTCGCGGACGATCATCTCCGCGCCCACGGGGGCCTCCCTGATCCTGCTGGGCGGGCCTGATGGGGCTCAGGGCAGCGGCGACGGGGGCGCCGGTGGCGCCGAGCGCGAGGGGCGGGAACCGGTACACAGGCGAGGGCACGGGCCGGGTCTACGCGAGCTCACGGGCCGGGTCTGAGGAAGAAGACGTGCCGGGATTCCCGATGAACCGGACGCGCTGCGGGCCCGTTGTGGCTTGTCGGAGAATTTGATTCAGCGCCGCATCCCTATTCGTCAGCTCAGGTCGGAAACAGCCGAAACGGTCAGGGCGGTCCTGGATGCGGTGCGCCCGGGGCGACGTCCTGCGGCTGGAAAGGAAGTCATTGTCATGCCGGATGATAAAAATCTGCTGCGCGAAGCTGTGAACCGGAACGCTTACCAGAAGTCTTACGCGAGGGATCCTGCAGCCCATGAGGCTGCGCAGGCCCAAGCCGACCAGGCCCGGGCCGCACAGGAACATGAGGAGAGGGAACGGGTCGCGCGGAATGAAACTGAAGTCCAGAACCATCTCGCAAGACTTCGTGCCGAGCGGCAGGGGGAGACGCAGAAAAGTGCTGCCGCTCAAGACATCTCCCCGCAGGATTTCCTCAGGACGATGGAGGAGAAAGAGCCTATGAAGGCCCTGGAGGAGGCCGAAATAATGGCTCGCAAGGAAGAGGATGTTGCACTGGATATTTGCGACAAACTTCTTGACTCCCCTTTGAGTGATGGTCAGCACAATCCGGCCGAGGACGCGGCGAACATCCGGGCGGATCGGGCCGGAGAGGTGGCGAAAGCGTGGAGTCAGTTGAAGGAATATATCCGGGAAACTCGTGAGGTGGCTGCTGATGTCGCTGCCTATGAGGCTTCTGAAATGAGCTCGATCCCGTTCTCGACATGGGAAGAGGTGCGGGCCGACGAGGACATGCGTGAATCCTACGAGAAGGCTCGTGAACTTCAGCGGAATTACCTGCGGGTTTACGGGACTCAGCAGCCCGTAGCATCCGCACCCGAGTCCGTCGTGCAGGCCGCCCGTGCTTCCCGTCAGCTCACCCTTGACCAGCCCGGGCAGAAGCCTGTGAGCCCCGGTGCCGCGCAGGCGAAGCCGACCGGCACCGTGCCGGCGAAGCGCCCGAACAACAGCGAGCCGGGCGGGAGGCTTTCTCCCCCGCCGCGCAAGCGGTGACCCGTACTCCTGAAAGCCGGTTCGGCGACGTCCTTTACCGCAGCGAGCTCGATATGGAGAAGGGGAGAGAGAATGCCGAACGGCGGTGATCCTTCCGAAGAGCTGCGGAAGAATGCGATGCTGCGAAACGCCCGACAGCACGGGGGTGCCGAAAGTGAGCCTTCCGCGGCATCGATGCCTGAACTGGTACCCGATCCGGCGCCCAACGGCCGACCCCCCACCGAGCAGGAGCTTGAGCAGCAGCAGTTCTACCGTCGCCAGGAACCCCGGGTGGCAGTGAGAGTCGCCTTGGACTGGACCCGCAAGGAATTCTCGGGCCTCGACAAACAGCATGCGGAATCTCAACGAGGTGGCGGTCCCCAGAGTAGTAAGGCACACGGGGCGAGTCCGCTCTCCGAACGCAGGGGCCACGCCAAAGAGGTGATGAATGCGTGGGAGCGGGTGAATATGTTGCTGACGAGGGCCGACGCGAGGCAGAAGCCCATTCGGACCTGGGACGAGGCGGAAAATCGCCCAAAATTCCTCGAACTCTACATCAACGCCCAGCGTCTTCTGGCGACCTATACCCAGGCATATGGGTCTCAGGGCGCTGGACAGGAGTCCATCGCGAAGGCCGCCCGGCAGTCGCTGCGGCAGTTCGCGCCCGCTCGGCCCGCCCAGGGGGCGCAGCCCCAGGCTCCCGGCGCCGTGCCCCCACAGGTGCCGCACGCCGTGCGGGGAGCGCCCGGTAGGCAAGGCGGACCGGCATCGGCGCGGCCCAGATCGCCGCTCGGGGGGAAGTGAGCTGTACCGGTCCGGTGGTGGCCCTGGGAGCCCGCCGCGTTCGAGGAGGCTCGGCGGCGCGGCGTACCCGTGCTGCTGTCGGTCGGTTGCGCGGCCTGCCACTGGTGCCGGTGAACTCGCGGACCCGGTAGTCGGCGGTGCTCACGCCTCCTTGGTGATCACGCGGCTCCCGCAGAGCTTCGACCAGTCGTCGCGGTCGGAGGTCAGGACGATCACGGGAGCCGGGACGCGGAGTGCGAGCGCGGCGACGAGAGCGTCGATCGCGTACTTGTGTCCGTGCGGCCCGCCTGCGTCCCGAAGCAGCGCCACCGCGGTCAGGGAGTCCTCCTGGCTGACCGGTTCCACCCGCAGCCGGGAGAGCAGCCACCTCAAACGCGCCAGATCGGTCTTTCCCTGCACAGCCTCGACGATGGTCAGCGCGGACACGAGGACGGGGATCCCGACCTGCCGGGATGCCTCGATGCGAGCCGCCGTCCTGCGGTCGTCGCGCAGGAGCAGGGAGAGTGCCTCGGAGTCGAGCACCAGCGAGCGGGCCGGCTGCCCCTTCACGCAGCGCCCCGTTCCACGGCGTCGGCGTTCTCTTCTCCGAACAGCTCACGGCGAGCCGCTTCGACCTCCTGCTCCGTGAGCGCGCCGTGCTCCTCCTCGTGGGACGCGACGATCTCAGCGAGCCCGTCCATGGCGAGCTGGTGCCTGACGGCCTCTGTCACGTAACCGGACAGTCCACGACGACCGGCCCGGGAGCGGAGCTCGCTGACCAGCTCGGCGGGCATGGATACGGAGATGTTCTCGGTGGTTCCTGCTCGGGTCGGCTTCATGTCCAAAGTGTATGACAAGCACTATTACATCGCACAGGCGTACACCTTCACTCACCCACCCCCAGCTGCCGGCGTGCTGGCCGGGTACAGCATCAACGGGGTGGAGCGGTGGAATGACGACGGCGGCCGTTCTGTGGCGGACGTACGCAGGGCCGAGACGGGGGAGACCGCCGAGAACCGCTGAAAGTCGGCACCGACGGCTCCGAGCCGGCCCGTTGCCCGCGCACCCGCGCACCCTTCAGACCACCGTTGTCGGCCTGGAGCGGGCCGATCGCGGGGGCGCTCGCGGCGGTCGTGCTTCGTGCGCAGGTGATCACGCGCCGCGATCCTCGTCATGCGACGATGCCGGTATGAATCGTCTGGCCGACTCCCAGTCGCCCTACCTCCTCCAGCACGCCGGCAACCCCGTCCACTGGTGGCCCTGGGAGCCTGCCGCGTTCGAGGAGGCTCGGCGGCGTGATGTACCCGTACTGCTGTCGGTCGGTTATGCGGCGTGCCACTGGTGTCATGTCATGGCGCACGAGTCGTTCGAGGACGAGGACACTGCCGCGTACCTGAACGAGCACTTCGTGTCCGTCAAAGTGGACCGCGAGGAGCGGCCCGATGTGGACGCCGTCTACATGGAGGCTGTGCAGGCGGCCACCGGGCAGGGGGGCTGGCCGATGACGGTGTTTCTGACGCCTGAAGCACGGCCCTTCTACTTCGGTACCTATTTTCCGCCCGCCCCCCGGCACGGTATGCCCTCCTTCCGGCAGGTGCTGGAGGGGGTGCGCAGTGCGTGGGGGGAGCGGCGCGGGGAGGTTGACGAGGTGGCGGGGCGGATTGCGCGTGACCTGGCCGCGCGCACCATCAGCGTCGATGCGCCGCAGCCGCCGGGGGCCGAGGAGATGGGGGCCGCGCTGCTCGGGCTCACGCGGGACTTCGACGCCGTGCGCGGGGGCTTCGGCGGTGCGCCCAAGTTCCCGCCGTCGATGGTGCTGGAGTTCCTGCTGCGCCACCACGCCCGTACCGGGTCGGACGGGGCGCTGGAGATGGTGCGGGCCACCTGCGAGGCGATGCGGCGGGGCGGTATCTACGACCAGTTGGGGGGCGGTTTCGCCCGCTACTCCGTCGATGCGGAATGGGTCGTTCCGCACTTCGAGAAGATGCTCTACGACAACGCCCTGCTGTGCCGCGTCTACGCCCACCTGTGGCGCAGCACCGGCGCCGCGCAGGCGCGCGCGGTCGCGCTGGAGACGGCCGACTTCATGGTGCGCGAACTCGGCACCGCCGAGGGCGGCTTCGCCTCCGCGCTGGACGCCGACAGCGAGGACCCGCAGGAGGCGGCGGGCGGCCACGCCGAGGGCGCCTTCTATGTGTGGACGCCCGCGCAGCTCGCGCAGGTGCTCGGCGAGGAGGACGGGGCGCTGGCCGCACGCTGGTTCGGGGTCACCGAAGCCGGCACGTTCGAGGGCGGTGCCTCCGTGCTGCGGCTCCCGGAGACGGAGGAGCCTTCGGCGGAAAGGGGGCCTTCGGGGCCTTCGGGGCCTTCGGGGCCTTCGGGAGCTACGGGGCCTGCCGGACTTGCGGACGAGGCCGGCTCCCGGCCGGACGACGCCGGTGCCGACGCGCGTTTCGAGGACGTACGGCGCCGCTTGTTCGAGGCGCGTGCGAAGCGGCCCCGGCCCGCGCGGGACGACAAGATCGTGTCCGCCTGGAACGGGCTGGCCGTCGCCGCGCTCGCCGAGACCGGCGCCTATTTCGAGCGCCCCGACCTGGTGGAGGCCGCCCGCCGCGCGGCGCGGCTGCTGGCCGGGACGCACACCCGCGACGAGGGCCGCCGCCTGGTGCGCACCTCCCGCGCGGGGGTGCCCGGTTCCGGTGCCGGTGTGCTGGAGGACTACGCCGATGTGGCCGAGGGCTATCTGACGCTGTATGCCGTGACCGGCGAGGGCGAGTGGCTGGAGCACGCGGGCGCGCTGCTCGGCACGGTGCTGGAGCGGTTCGCGGCCGAGGACGGCACGCTGTACGACACGGCCGACGACGCGGAGCGGCTGATCCGGCGTCCGCAGGACCCCACGGACAACGCGGTGCCGTCGGGGTGGAACGCGGCGGCCGGGGCGCTGCTGTCCTACGGCGCCTATACCGGTGACCACCGCTACCGTGAGGCGGCCTCGCGGGCGCTGGGCGTCGTACGCGAGCTGGCCGGGCGGGTGCCGCGGTTCGTGGGATGGGGGCTGGCCGTGGGAGAGGCGCTGCTCGACGGGCCCCGGGAGGTCGCCGTCGTGGGGCCGGTGGGGGAGGCGCTGCACCGGACGGCGCTGCTGGCTCCGGCGCCGGGTGCGGTGGTCGCCGTGGGTGAGCCCGGCCCCTCCGGGACGTTCGGCTCGGCAGCGACGTCCGGCCCGGCCGGGGCGCCGGGCTCGGCCGGAACGCCAACGTCCTCGGCCGGAACGCCAACGTCCTCGGCCGGAACGCCAACGTCCTCGGCCGGGACGTCGATGTCCTCGGAGGGCCCCGGCTCTCCGGAGCCCGGGGGCGTTCCGCTGCTGGCGGGGCGGGGGCTGGTGGACGGGCGGCCTGCCGCGTATGTGTGCCGCGGCTTCGTGTGCGCGGCGCCGGTGACGGAGCCGGACGCGTTGGAGGCGGCGCTGCGGGAGTGAGTCCCGCGTCGGGCGGGCCCGGTGCGGGCCCGCCCGGGAGGCGCCCGGGTGCGCTGCCGCCTCGCACCGCGCGCCCTACAGGGTGAGGCCCCGCTCCAGTACGGCCAAGGAGCGGGTGACCAGGTCGCGGAGGGCGTCGAGGTCGCCGGTCAGCCCGGCGTCCACCCAGGCGTACATGGCCTCGGTGAGGGCTCCGAGCATCGCCCCGGTGACGATGCGCAGTTCGAGATCGTCGCCCGGTCTGCCCGTCCGCTCGGCCAGTGCGCTCAGCAGCAGCCGCATCGTCTCGGCCGAGTGTTCGCTCATTCGGCCGCGCAGCGCGGGGACTTCGCGGATGAGCCGGATGCGCTGGCAGGTCTCGTTGGCGTCGCTGGTGCAGATGCGCGCGAGGGAGTCGAACAGCGCCTCGCGCAGCGCGGCTACGGGCGGCTCGCCGGGCGGACGCTCGCGCAGGGCGCTCTCGATGAGGAGGTTGTACTCGTCGGTGAGCACGATGTCTTCCTTGGTGGGGAAGTAGCGGAAGACGGTGCTGGGGGAGACCTCCGCCTCGTCGGCGATCTGATCGACGGGCGTCGCGTCGTAGCCCTGTTCCTTGAAGAGGCGGTAGGCGGTCCGCCGGATGGCCTGGCGGGTCTGGATCTTCTTGCGCTCGCGCAGACCGAGCTTGGCCGTGGGAAGACCTGTGGGCGTGGGGAGACCTGCGGCTGTGGGGAGATCCGCGGGCGTGGGGAGACCTGTGGCTGTGGGGAGATCCGCGGGCGCGCCGGTGGCGTGGGCGGAGTCTGTAGGTGCGGGGGCCATGGACCTCATTCTCGGGTATGGGCCCCGGCCGGGCCATGTTCGTGTCAATGGTTGTGCCACCCCCGTTACCCGTGGGTTCGGTATCCCCGGTACATGGGGGTTCGGCGGGCCCGCTCCGCCCGGTGGTACCGCAGGGTCGCCGGCCCGTCACCGGGGTGAGGGAAAACACGGGGCGCCCTGTGGAGGGCGCGCTTAGGCTGGCGCTATGCAGGTGATCCAGTCGACGAAGCTCGCCAATGTCTGTTACGAGATCCGGGGCCCGGTCCTGGAGGAGGCGACGCGGCTGGAGGCGGCAGGCAACCGGATTCTGAAGCTCAACACGGGCAACCCCGCGGCGTTCGGCTTCGACTGCCCGCCGGAGATCCTGGAGGACATGCTCCGCAACGTGGGCACGGCCCACGGCTACGGCGACGCCAAGGGCCTGCTCTCGGCCCGCCGCGCGGTGACGAACCACTACCAGAAGCAGGGCATAGAGCTGTCCGTCGAGGACGTCTACCTCGGCAACGGCGTCTCCGAGCTGATCCAGATGTCCATGCAGGCCCTGCTGGACGACGGGGACGAGGTGCTGGTCCCCGCCCCGGACTACCCGCTGTGGACCGCGTCGGTCTCGCTGGCCGGCGGCACGGCCGTGCACTACCGCTGCGACGAGCAGTCCGACTGGATGCCCGACCTGGCCGACGTCGAGCGCAAGGTCACCGACCGCACCAAGGCGCTCGTCATCATCAACCCCAACAACCCCACGGGCGCGGTCTACGACGACGAGATGCTGCGCGGCCTCACCGACATCGCGCGCCGCCACAATCTGATCGTCTGCTCCGACGAGATCTACGACAAGATCCTCTACGACGGGGTGACCCACACCCCCAGCACGCTCATCGCACCCGACCTGCTGACCCTCACCTTCAACGGGCTCTCCAAGTCCTACCGCGTGGCCGGATACCGCAGCGGCTGGCTCGCGGTCTGCGGTCCCAAGGCGCACGCCGCCAGCTACATCGAGGGCCTGACCATCCTCGCCAACATGCGGCTGTGCGCGAACATGCCGGCCCAGCACGCGGTCGCCGCCGCGCTGGGGGGACGGCAGTCGATCGAGGACCTGGTGCTGCCGGGCGGGCGGCTGCGGCAGCAGCGCGACACCGCGTACGAGCTGCTGACGGGGATTCCGGGGGTGACATGCGTGCGGCCCAAGGGGGCCATCTACGCGTTTCCCCGGCTCGATCCGAAGGTCTACAAGATCAAGGACGACCGGCAGATGGTCATCGACCTGCTGCGGGCCGAGAAGATCATGATCGTGCACGGGACGGGGTTCAACTGG
This sequence comes from Streptomyces axinellae, assembly GCF_039532135.1. NCBI lineage: Bacteria > Bacillati > Actinomycetota > Actinomycetes > Kitasatosporales > Streptomycetaceae > Streptomyces > Streptomyces axinellae. The sequence continues at coordinate 126,493 of NZ_BAAARJ010000017.1, read as the reverse complement.
CCCGAGCCCGACCACTTCCGCATCGTGAACCTGCCCGGGGTGAGCGAGCTGACCGATGCCGTGACGCGCATCGGCCGCTTCCTGGAGGGCTACAGCCAGATGTGAGGGGCGGGCCGACGCCTTGGTGAGCGCGGCCCCGGGGTTGCGGGTGGCCGCGGGCCCGTCCGGGAGAGCGGTGAATGCGGGACAAGTTTAGACGGAGTCCAAGTTAGGATGGGTTCCTGAACGCATTGCCAGGAGGCCCACCATGTACGAACCGATCCGCACCAAGTCGGTCCACAGCCTGGCCGACGACGCGCTGCGGGGGCCGCTGCCGCAGCGCACCCGCGAGGAAGAGCTGGACATCCGTCTCGCGGGGCAGCTGACCGCGCTGCTCACCGTGACCGACGAGCTGCGGGTTCTCGCCCCGGATGCCTCGCTCGACCGCGCCGCGGGGGAGCTGGCCGCGCTGGTGACCCGGCTGTCCGGGGGGCGGGCCCCCTTGCGTGCCGAGCCCTCCGCCCTGCGGGCTGACGCCGCGCATGTCGCCTCGCTTCACGCGCGGGCCCGCACGCTTGCGGGGAACGCCCTCGCCGTGGCGACCTCGCGTGGGGACGAGGTCGCCACCGCGGTGGCGACGGAGCGCCTTGAGGACCATGCCTCGGCTGTGGCGGTACCGGTGTAAGAGCGCGCTGCGCCCTGAATCAGCGCCGTTGGGCTCTTGGACCAGCGCCGTGCGGCTTTCGGAGCGCTTTTGGCTGCGGCTGATTCGTGGCTGGTCGCGCAGTTCCCCGCGCCCCTTCGGGGGCGCCCTGCGGCTCTTTCAGGGGTCAGCCCAGGCGCTTGACCAGGGCGCGGTACTCGTCCCACAGGGCCTTCGGGGTGTGGTCGCCGAAGGTGTTGAGGTGCTCGGGGATCAGCGCGGCCTCCTCGCGCCAGACGTCCTTGTCGACGGCCAGGAGGAAGTCGAGGTCGGCGTCCGAGAGGCCGAGGCCCTCGGTGTCGAGGTCCTCCTTGCGCGGCAGGATGCCGATGGGTGTCTCGACGCCCTCCGTCTCGCCGTTGAGGCGCTCGACGATCCACTTCAGGACGCGGCTGTTCTCGCCGAAGCCGGGCCAGACGAACTTTCCGCTCTCGTCCTTCTTGAACCAGTTGACGTAGTAGATCTTGGGGAGCTTGGCCGCGTCGGCGCCCTCCCCGACCTCCAGCCAGTGGGCGAAGTAGTCGCCCATGTTGTAGCCGCAGAACGGCAGCATCGCGAACGGGTCGCGGCGCAGCTCGCCGACCTTGCCCTCGGCGGCGGCCGTCTTCTCGCTGGCGACGTTCGCGCCGAGGAAGACGCCGTGCTGCCAGTCGAAGGACTCGGTCACCAGCGGTACGGCCGTGGCGCGCCGGCCGCCGAAGAGGATCGCGGAGATCGGGACGCCGCGCGGGTCCTCCCACTCGGGGGCGATGATCGGGCACTGTCCGGCAGGGACGGTGAAGCGCGCGTTGGGGTGTGCGGCGGGGGTGCCGGACTCGGGTGTCCAGGCGTTGCCCTTCCAGTCGGTCAGGCGGGCCGGCTTCTCCTCGGTCATGCCCTCCCACCACACGTCGTCGTCCTCGGTGAGGGCGACGTTGGTGAAGACCGAGTTGCCCCACAGGGTCTTCATGGCGTTGGCGTTGGTGTCCTCGCCGGTGCCGGGCGCGACGCCGAAGAAGCCCGCCTCCGGGTTGATCGCGTAGAGACGGCCGTCCTCGCCGAAGCGCATCCAGGCGATGTCGTCACCGATGGTCTCGACCGTCCAGCCCGGCACGGTGGGCTGGAGCATGGCCAGGTTGGTCTTGCCGCAGGCCGAGGGGAAGGCGGCGGCGACGTACTTGACGGCCTCGGTGCCGCCGCGCGGCGGCGTCAGCTTCAGGATGAGCATGTGCTCGGCCAGCCAGCCCTCGTCGCGCGCCATCACGGAGGCGATGCGCAGCGCGTAGCACTTCTTGCCGAGCAGCGCGTTGCCGCCGTAGCCGGAGCCGTAGGACCAGATCTCGCGGGTCTCGGGGAAGTGCGAGATGTACTTGGTGGAGTTGCAGGGCCACGGCACGTCCTGCTCGCCCGGGGCCAGCGGGGCGCCCAGGGTGTGCACGGCCTTGACGAAGAAGCCGTCCTCGCCCAGCTCGTCCAGGACCGCCTGTCCCATCCGGGTCATGGTGCGCATGGAGACGGCGACGTAGGCGGAGTCGGTGATCTCCACGCCGAGCGCGGAGAGCGGGGAGCCGAGCGGGCCCATGCAGAACGGGACGACGTACATCGTGCGCCCGCGCATCGAGCCGCGGAAGATGCCCTGTTGTCCGGCGTCCCCGGCGCCCCCCTCTTCTCCCACGAAGAGGGCCTTCATCTCCGCGGGGTCCTTCCAGTGGTTCGTCGGACCCGCGTCCTCTTCTCGCTGTGAGCAGATGAAGGTGCGGTCCTCGACCCGTGCGACGTCGGACGGGTCGGAGGCCGCGTAGTAGGAGTTGGGGCGCTTGACGGGGTCGAGTTTCCTGAACGTGCCCTTGGCCACCAGCTCCTCGCACAGGCGGTCGTACTCCGACTCGGAGCCGTCGCACCACACGATCTGGTCCGGTTCGGTGAGGGCGGCGATCCCCTCGACCCAGGAGATCAGCTCCTGGTGTCGGGTGGGGACGGCCGAGGGTGAGGTGGTGGGAGCCGCAGAACTGCGCGCCACGATCGCTCCAGACGTTTTGAGGGTTTTGTTCGACTATCAGCGCGCCCCTTGGGGGCCGCGACCCGGATGCTTTCGTGGCGGTCGTTCTTGTCTTCGCTCATCCGGTGCCGCTTGAGCTCATCTGATCATGCGAGCCAGGAGGGAGCTTGTCCAGATGGGAGCTGTGTGTCCGTGGCCACGTGCCGTCATACGGGGAGGAGGCCGCCCGAAACCTACGGTTGAGTAGGCCGTGGGTACGATGGCTTGATGAACGACTCCGCGTCCCCGTCCCCGGAGCCGGCCGCCACGACGCCCCCGTCGTCATCCTCGGCGGCAGCCCAACGGCTGTCAGCGTCAGCGGCCTCCGCCGCGCAGGTGATCAAGCCCAAGCTGCGCGGCTGGCTGCACGCCGGCATGTTCCCCGCTGCGCTGGTCTCCGGAATGTTCCTGACCGCCCTCGCCGGCAGTACCCGAGGGCGCGTCGCGTGCGCCGTGTACACGCTCACGGCCTGTCTGCTGTTCGGCATCAGCGCCCTCTACCACAGAGGCAACTGGAGCCCGCGGGTCAACGCCGTGCTGCGGCGCCTCGATCACGCGAACATCTTCCTGATCATCGCGGGCACCTACACGCCGCTGGCGATCCTGCTGCTGCCCGACGGCAGAGGCGACCTGCTGCTGTGGGGGATCTGGGTCGCGGCGGCGCTCGGCATCGGCTTCCGCGTCCTGTGGGTCGGCGCCCCCCGCTGGCTCTACACCCCCTGCTACATCGCGATGGGCTGGGCGGCGGTCTTCTTCCTGCCCGACTTCATGCGGCAGGGCGGCATCGCGGTGCTCGTCTGCGTGATCGTCGGCGGCATCCTCTACAGCGTCGGCGGCGTGATCTACGGCATCAAACGCCCCAACCCGTCACCCCGCTGGTTCGGCTTCCACGAGGTCTTCCACTCGCTGACGCTGGCCGCGTTCGTCGTGCACTACGTGGGCATCTCGATCGTGGCGTACCAGCACACGTAGGCCCGCCGGGCGGGCCCGGTGCACGCATAATGTGACCAGGAGGTGGACCGACGTGACGGCGATGGACGATCTGCTCGCACGTGACGCTGTCCCCAAGGGGTACAAGGTCGCGATCTTCGACGGGGAAGTGATCATGACCCCGCGGAGTCCGGAGCAGTTCTGGACCGTTTCAGAGGTACAGGCTGCGGCCAGGGCGGCACACATTCCCCGGGAGCGCCTCTTGGGTGACGTGTTGGTGAGGTTTCCCGGCGAGAACGAGGCGGCGCCGGATTTGACCATCGTCGCCGACGGGGCCGCGCGCCACGGCAACAGCTACGACTGCCTCGATGTCCTCGCCGTCGTCGAGGTCCCCTCGCGGCCGGACGATGAGAAGGACTATGTCCGCAACGTCCGCAAGTACGGCCGGTTCGGCATCGACTGCTACCTGATCGCCGACCCCTTCAAGCAGGTCTGCACCGTGATGACCGAGTCGCATGCGACCGGGTACGCCAAGGTGGAGGAGGTTCCGTACGGGGAGCCCGTCACCCTGCGGCTCGTCACCGGTGAGCGGGTCGAGATCGACACCTCGGACTTCCCGGTGCGTACGTAGCCGGTGCCCCTTCCGGGCGTGGTGCGGTACGGCGCCGGGCCCTTTGAGGTCGCCCTGCGAGAACGTCACCGGTCTGGGGGGTGACGAATTCGCGGGGGCCTGCCAGGGCCCGGTGCTCAGTCGCGATGTATGCCGCTACTTTCTTCCGGGCCTCTGGGCGCCCGGGGTGTTTGGCTGGTTGCCCACGGCGCGTGGCATCTGATATTGGCTGTATTGGCCAGGTGGCATCGAACTCGGCTGCGAGGACTGCATGTTCTGCACAGGCCGCGTATTCTGCGCGTGAGCGGCGATAAGAGGGTCGGCCGGAGGCAGTGCCAGGGGGGTGGGGACTGTATTGATCTTCTGCGCTTGTTTCTGGAAGAATTTTTTGAATGCCTCCAGGGCGAACGCTTGCTGCTCGAGCTCGCGAGCTCCGCATTTTTCGATGACATTATCGATCTGCGCGATGAACCTGTCCTGGCTCGCCCTTTCCGTGCTGTCGAGCCGCACGTACTCAGGGTCCACCTGTGCTTGCTCGAAGGTTTTGTTCAGTCGATGATGGTCCAGGTAGTAGAGATTGTTGCGGGCGCTCTGGAACTCGGCATTAGCCTGCTTATCGCCCCATCGATTCAGCAGTGGGGGGACGATGTCGAGATTTCGCACCGCGACCTGGCGGATTTCCGCCAGCGCGCTTTTCCACTCATACGTGGCCTGATCCAGTGGCATGGCTTCTCCTGCGGGTGGTACGCACTTCGGACCGCTATGGGGGTCGGTCCGTCTTGCAGACGAGAGGTCATACGTATCCGGCGTCCAGGTAGTTCACATGCCAACGCTCCGCACAGGGGCGGTTCTTGATCACGGGCGTCGCCCCGCGGAGTGCCGCCCCGGCATTAGCCTGGTGGCGTGTTCGACTCGCCCGATTTCGACCTGGCCCCGTACGCGGAGTCGGACCCGGCCGCGGAGCCGGGGACTCCCACAGCGCGGCGCACCTATTGCAGCTGGAACGACGCCGGGTGGCGGTCACTGCTCGTGCAGTGCTTCGACCACGCGCCCGAGGTCGAGCAGTTCCGGCTGCCCGGGGTCCGGGACCTGCACCTGGTGCTCTGCGTGGCGGGGGACGTGGACCTCAGGACGCGGACCGGCGGCGGGCGGGCGGTGCGCCGGCGCTGGCTGCCCGGCACGCTGGAGTTGATGGTTCCCGGCAGGGCGAGTGAGCGCGACTACCGGACGGCCTCCGTGCTGCGCACCGTCCAGGTGCACATCCCCTCGGCGGCTGTGGAGCGCGCCGCGGCCCATCTCGGCGGGCCGGAGCCGGACTTCGAAGCGCTGGCGGCGGCCGGGGAGGCGGGCGATCCGGTCGTCGAGCAACTGATACGCGCGCTGCCCGACGCCGCCGGAGCGGGTGACGTGTACGCGGAGTCGGCCGCGGCTTTCCTCGCCACGCATCTGCTGGCCCGGGGGCGGCACGAGAGACCGCCCGGGCCCGAGCACGCGGCGGTCCGCGTCGGGATCGCCGTTATGCGCGAGCGGCTGGCCGAGCCGCTGACGCTGGCCGACATCGCCGCCGAAGCGCACTTGAGCGTCTACCAGTTCATCCGCGTCTTCAAGGCGGCGACGGGCGAGACGCCGCACCGCTTCCTCACCCGGCTGCGGATCGAGCGGGCGCGGCGGCTGCTGTCCGGCACCACCCTCACCGTGGCCCAGATCGCCGCGCGCTGCGGTTTCGCGAGTCCGGGTGCGCTGTCCGCCGCGTTCCTGAGCCAGGTCGGGGTCCGGCCGTCGGTCTACCGCACGAACTGACCCGTACCGCAAGAACGAACCGCTGAGCGGCAATTCCGCGCATGGCCGCGGGCGGTCCCGGCCGCCTAGCGTCGGACGGAGCCGTGCGGCGGACTACGTGGCGGAGAACGAAGGAACGGGATGCAGAACATGCGCACCTACGATGTGACCGCGACCTCGACAGCGCCTCCAGCCGTGGTCTGGAGCCTGCTCCTCGACGCGCGGACCTGGCCCGAGTGGTCGACCGTTGACAGTCTGGATACCGAACGCTCCAGCGGGCTCGATCCGGAGGGCCGGGACCCGGTCGGGGCCGTGCGCGCGTTCCGTACCGGGCGGACGGTGACCGGGGAGCGGCTGACCGGGCTCGTCGAGGAGAAGCAGTTGACCTACGAGGACGCCTTCAACCCGTACCTCCACGACTACCGGGCGGTCATCGACCTCGCCCCCACCAACGCCGGAGGCACCGACATCCACTGGCACGGCACCTTCGCCACCCGCTGGGGGATGGGCCCGCTGATGGAGCGCACGCTGCGCGATGTCATGCAGCGGATGGCCGACGGCCTCGCCGCCCACGCGGCGGAGCGGTCGGCCGCCTCCTGAGCGGGGCGCCCCGTAGGGGCGCGGGACTGCGTCGATATGCGGCTCCGCCGCGTGGGCGCGGCCAGCGCACGCGCCCGCACTCTGCACAGCACGGGCAGGGGCGCCCCAAAGGGGCGCGGGGAACTGCGCGACCAGCCACAAGCGCACCCGCACTCTGCACAGCGCAAGCAGGGGCACCCCCTGCTCAGCGCCCGGCAGCCAGGTGCCACCGCCCGGCAGCCAGGCTCACGTACGCCGCAGCGCCCGTCCGGCCAGGACATCCGTGCGGCGGCCGTCCTGGATGACCGGGCGGCCCGCGACCAGGACGTGCGGGATGCCGACGGGCAGCGTGCGGGGCCGCTCGAAGGTGGCGCCCGCGGCGACCGTCGCGGGGTCGAAGACGACCAAGTCGGCGACGTACCCCTCGCGCACCAGGCCCCGGTCCGGGAGCCGCAGCCGGGCCGCCGGGCGGCCGGTCAGGTGCGCGACGCACTCCTCCAGCGAGAGCACGCCCAACTCGCGGACGTAGCGGCCCAGATACTGCGGGAAGGTGCCATAGGCGCGCGGGTGCGGCTTCGCGCCCTGGAGGATGCCGTCGCTGCCGCCGGTGTGCACGCGGTGCCGCATGATCGTCCGGACGTTCTCCTCGTGGCCCACGTGCTGGAGGATCGTCGAGCCGAGCCGGTCCTCGGTCAGCAGCCGGTGTGCCGTCGTCCACGGGTCCTCGTCGCGCGCGGCGGCCGACTCGGCGACCGTATGGCCCACATACGCGCCCAGCGCCGGGTTGCTGACGCCGGAGATCTCGATCGCGTCCCACTCGATGGGCACCCCGTGGCAGCCGTCGGCGCCCTCCACCTCCATGACGTGCCGGATGCGCGCGGTGGCCGCCGGGTCGCGCAGCCGGGCCAGTGTCGCCTCGGGGCCGCCCTCGTTGGCCCAGCTCGGCAGCATCGCCACGAGCGTCGTGCAGCCCGGGGTGTAGGGATAGGTGTCGAGCGTGATGTCGGCGCCTTCGGCCAGCGCCCTGTCCAGCAGCGCGAGCAGTTCGTGGCCCCGGCCCTTGTTGACGCCGAAGTTCATGGTGGCGTGCGCCAGGTGCAGCGCGCAGCCGGCCTCGCGGGTGAGCGCGACCATCTCCTCGTACGCCTCCAGCGCGCCCGCGCCGTAGGAGCGGTGGTGGGGGCAGTAGTAGCCGCCGTAGGAGGCCACCACGCGGCACAGCTCGGTCAGTTCGGCGTCCGAGGCGTACATGCCCGGGGTGTACGTCAGCCCCGAGGACATGCCGAAGGCGCCCTGTTCCATGCCCTCGGCGACCAGGCGCTTCATGGTGGCCAGTTCGCCGGGGGTGGCGGGGCGGTCGTCCCAGCCGGCCGCCAGCATGCGCACGCTGCCCTGCGGGATGAGGTACGCGGCGTTCACGGCGGCGCCCTGGCGGTCGATGCGGTCCAGGTAGCCGCCGACGGTGCGCCAGTCGAAGTCGATATCGGTGCCGTCACCGTTCCAGCCGGTGACGGCCTCGCGGACCGCGGCCAGGGTGGTGTCGTCGGTGGGCGCGTAGGACAGGCCGTCCTGGCCCAGCACTTCGAGGGTCACGCCCTGGGCGGCCTTCGCCGAGTGGTCGGGGTCGCGGAGGATCGCCAGGTCCGAGTGGGCGTGCATGTCGATGAAGCCGGGCGCCAGCGCCTGGCCGTCCGCTTCGATGGTGTCCGGTGCCGTGGGGCGCGGGTCGCCCTCGCGGGCGATGGCGGCGATGCGGCCGTCCCGGACGGCGATGTCCGCCCGGTAGGCGGGCGCGCCCGTGCCGTCGATGACGCGGGTGTCGCGGATGACCAGGTCCATGACTGCCGGCTCCTCTCTGGAAGCCACACGTAGGGGCAAATGACCGAAGGCGGGTCAGAAGAAGGTGCGGATCACCTCGACCACCGTGCCGTCGGCGTCCGCGACAGGGATGGCCTGCCACTTGTCGAACGTCGTGCAGGGGTGGGACAGCGCCAGCCCGATCCACTCGCCGACTTCGAGGGTGACGCCCTCCTCGACGCGCAGCCAGGTGTGCTGGTCGCTCAGCGCGGTGAGGGTGACGCCCTGCGCGGAACGCTCCGTTCCGTCCGCGCCCCGCACCACACGCGGCACCGGCAGCGCCAGGTCGTAGGGCGCGTCCCGCTTGCCCGCGTTGGCGAACGCCAGCCCGGCCTCGGGCCGTGAGACGACCTGGGTCCACAGGGTGAAGGCGGCCTGGAGGCCGCCCTCCTCCGGGTGCCGGTTGAAGGGGGTCACGTCCCGGTAGTGGCCGTCGTCGTGCGAGACGTACGCGCCGGAGCGCAGCAGCTTCAACGCCGGTGCCGACAGCGTGGGGAGGCGGGCGAAGGCGTCGGCGACCGCGTCGAACCAGGCGCTGCCGCCCGCGCTCACCACGATCTCGTCCAGCCCGGCGAACCGCCCCGCCGTATCGAAGGCCACCGCCAGCGCGGTCAGCCGCTCCAGCCAGGCTGCGACGGACTCCAAAGTGGCGTCCGGCACCTCGCCCTCGTACCCGGCGACGCCGACCAGGCGCAGGGTGCCGGTGGCGGCCACCGCGTCCGCGAGCGCCGCGCACTCGGCCTCCGTACGGGCGCCGCTGCGCGCGCCGTCCCCCGCGCCCAGCTCCACCACCACGTCCAGCGGGCGGCGCGCACCCGCCGCGCGCAGGGCCTCGTCCATGAGGGCGACGCCCTGCGGGGAGTCCACGTAGCACAGGAAGCGGAAGTCCGGATCGGCGTCCAGCTCGGCGGCGAGCCAGCGCAGGGCCGCCGCGTCCACCAGTTCGTTGGCGAGGAAGATCCGCCGCACGCCGAAGGCGCGGGCCACCCGCACCTGGTGGGGGACCGCGAGCGTGATGCCCCAGGAGCCGTGCGCCCGCTGGCGGGCGATGACCTGCGGGGCCATGTGGGTCTTGCTGTGCGGGGCGAAGGTCAGGCCGTGCCGCCGCGTGTAGTCGGCGAGGAGCGCCAGGTTGTGCTCCAGGCGCTCGGCGGAGAGGGCGAGCACGGGCGTGGTGAAGCCGCCGGTGAACAGGGAGCGCCGCTCGGCCGCCAGTTCGCCCAGGGTGGTGCCGGATGCGGCGGTGTCCGGCGGCAGCGCCTTGAACCGGTGGTCCGCGGGCTCGTCGGCGAGACGCGCGACGGCCTCGGCAAGACGGGCGTCGGACGCGGCCGGACGGGCGTCGGATGCGGCGGGACGGGCGTCGGCGGGGCGGGTGACGGCGTTGTCGGCGGCGGCCATGCGGACTCCGTAGAAGATTATGTTGCAGATCTTGCAACGACCATTGCGTATGACGCTTGTCGCTGTCTAGCATCCCGCCGAACGGCCGGTCAATGGAAACCGGTCGCCGGCCGCCGCCGGTCAGCGGAGACCGTCCGCCGGTAGCGGAACCGGCAGCAGCCACCGCCAGCCCCTCGCCCCCACCCCCTCGTCTCAAGGAGCGGTTCGGATCGTGACCACCACCCCCGACGTCGATGTCGTCTGCCTGGGCGAGTCCATGGTCACCTTCCTGCCCTCCCGCCCCGGGCCGCTCGCCGATGTGCCCTCCTTCGACCGGTCGATCGGCGGGGCCGAGTCCAATGTGGCCTGCGCCCTGGCCCACGCCGGATACCGGACCCGCTGGGTCAGCAGGGTCGGCGACGACGGCTTCGGCGATCATCTGGTGCGGACGATAGCCGGACACGGGGTCGATACGACCGCCGTCGAGCGCGACCCGGTGCGGCCCACCGGCATCTACTTCCGCACCGACGCCGAGCGGCCCACGGGCCACACCCCCGCGGGCGGCGGGACGGAAGACGGACCCGGCACCGGACCCCGCACCGAGCCCGGCACCGAGCCCGGCACCGACCCCCGCACCGATCCCCGCACCGAGCCCGGCACCGACCCCCGCACCGAGCCCCCCGCCCTGTCCGAAGTGCTCTACTACCGCGCCGGATCGGCCGCCTCCGCGATGTCGCCCACCAACGTCGCACCGGCCGCGCTCGGTTCGGGCCGGGTGCTGCACCTGACCGGGATCACCGCCGCGCTCTCCGCCGACTGCCTCGCCCTGATGCGGGCACTGACCGAGGCGCGCGGCGGCAGCAGGCGGGGGCCGCTGGTCTCCTTCGACGTCAACTACCGCGTCAGCCTGTGGCGCGCCGGACACGGACACGGAAACGGACACGGGCACGGGCACGGGCACGGGCACGGGAGCGGGCACGGGGACCGGCCCGGCCCCCGCGTGCTGCTCGAACTCGCCCGCCACAGCGATCTCGTCTTCGTCGGCGAGGACGAGGCGGCAGCCGCCTGGGGCATGCACGGCGGGCCCGAGGCCGTCCGCGCCGCGCTGCCCGAGCCGGCCGTGCTCGTCGTCAAGCAGGGCAGCGCCGGGGCCACCGCGTTCGTCGGCGACGAGCCCGGCGTCTTCGCGCCCGCGCTGCGCGTGGACGTCGTCTCGCCCGTGGGTGCGGGGGACGCCTTCGCGGCCGGGTTCCTCGCCGGGACGCTGCGCGGGCTGCCCGTACGCGAGCGGCTGCGGCACGGCCACCTGATGGCCGCCGCCGCGCTGACCGCCGCCGGGGACCTGGCGCCCCCGGCAGCGCGGGAGCGGGCCGACGCGCTTGTCGCCCTGGACGCCGAGGCGTGGGACAGACTTCGGCTGGGCCCCGGCTGGACCGCGCGGGGGCCCGAGAACCCCGAGAAGGACGAGCCGGAGGTACGTTCCGCATGAGCCAGACCGTGGACCGGGCGCTGAGCATTCTGCCCCTGCTCGCCGAGGGGCCCGCCAACCTGGAGCAGGTCGCCACCAGGCTGGAGGTGCACAAGTCCACCGCGCTGCGGCTGCTGCGCACCCTGCACGAGCACGGCATCGTCTACCGCCAGCCCGACCAGCGCTACCGGCTGGGGGCGCGGCTGTTCGCGCTCGCGCAGGAGGCGATGGAGAACCTCGACGTGCGCGAGATCGCCCACCCGCACCTCGCCGAGCTGAACGCCGCCTGCGGGCACACCGTCCACCTCGCCGTCTACGAGGAGGACGAGGTGCTCTACATCGACAAGGTCGAGAGCCGCTACCCGGTGCGGATGTACTCGCGCATCGGCAAGACAGTGCCGATCACCGTCGCCGCCGTCGCCAAGCTGCTGATCGCGGACCTGCCCGAGCCGGAGCGGCGCGCCGTCGCCGAACGGCTGGACTACCCCCGCTACACGGCCCGTTCGACACCCGACGCCGCGGCCTTCCTCAACGAGCTGGCCACGGTGCGCGAACAGGGCTGGGCCACCGACCTCGGTGGCCACGAGGAGTCCATCAACTGCGTCGCGGCGCCCATCCGGGGCGCCGAGGGGCGGGCGGTGGCGGCGATGTCGGTGTCCGCGCCGAACGTCGTCGTCTCGGCGGACGAACTCCTCACCCTCCTGCCGCGCGTACGCCGCACCGCTGACGCCATCAGCGCCGAGTACGTGGGCCGGCCCCTCACCCCGCAACGGGACAGCACCCCGCGACGGGACAGCACCCCGCGACGGGACAGCACCCCGCGACGGGACACCAATCCGCAACGAGGCACCAATCCGCAACGAGACAAGAGAGCAGCGCCATGAGCGAGAAGCTTCCCAAGACCGCCCTCACCCCGGCCACGCACACCACGCCGCCCGCGAAGTTCTCGCACGGCGTGCGCAAGGGCAACATCCTCCAGGTCGCCGGGCAGGTCGGCTTCGGCCCGGCAGCTGAGGGCCAGGCACCCACCCCCGTGGGGCCCGGACTGCGCGAGCAGACCCTCCAGACCTTCGCCAACGTCGAGGCCATCCTCAAAGAGGGCGGCGCCAGTTGGGACGACGCGGTGATGGTGCGGGTGTACCTGACGGACACCGCGCACTTCGCGGAGTTCAACGAGATCTACAACGAGTACTTCGCCTCGCTCCAAGAGGCCCCGGCCGCGCGTACGACGGTGTACGTCGGCCTGCCCGCCGGTCTTCTCGTCGAGGTGGACACGCTCGCCGTCCTCGGCTGAGCGCCTGCCCCGCCCCCTCAAGCGCCCCCTCGAATGTCCCGGGCGCTTGAGGGGTTCGGGGCCCTGGGGCGGAGGCCCCCCGGAAAACAGCTCTGAACAATGGAGTTCCCCATGCTGCTCGCCGCTGACACCCCGCCCCACACGGGCGGCCTGCTCGCGCTCATACCCGGGACCGGGGGCCTGCTGACCGTCGCCGCCCTCGGGATCGTCCTGCTGCTCGTACTGATCATCAAGGTCCGCATCCAGCCCTTCGTGGCGCTGCTGACGGTGTCCATAGCCGTCGGCCTGGGTGCGGGCCTCTCCGTCACCGAACTGTTCGGCACCGTCCAGAAGTCCGACGCCGTCTCCATGATCGAGTCCGGCATGGGCGGCATCCTCGGGCACGTCGCCATCATCATCGGTCTCGGCACCATGCTCGGCGCGATCCTGGAGGTCAGCGGCGGCGCCGAGGCGCTCTCGGCGCGGCTGCTGGGACTCTTCGGCGAGAAGCGCGCCCCGCTCGCCATGGGCCTGACCGGCCTGATCTTCGGCATCCCCGTCTTCTTCGACGTCGGCATCTTCGTGCTGGCGCCGATCGTCTACGCCGCCGCCAAGCGCAGCGGCAAATCGGTGCTCCTGTACTGCATGCCGATGCTGGCGGGCCTGTCCATGACCCACGCGTTCCTGCCCCCGCACCCCGGCCCGGTGGCCGCCGCCGGACTGCTGGACGTGGACCTGGGCTGGATCATCCTCATGGGCGTCGTCTGCGGCATCCCCGCCGTGCTGGCCGCCTGGGCGTACGCGGCGTGGATCGGCGAAAAGGTCTTCGTCCCCGTACCGCAGGACATGCTGGAGGCCGCCGAGGAAGCCCGGCGGGCCGTCTCCGAGGAGCGGCGGGCAGGCGGGGCCACGGCCGAGGAAAAGCCGGTCGGCGTCGGCACCGTACTGGCCATCATCGGCACCCCGCTGCTGCTGATCCTGGCCGCGACGTTCTCCTCCATCGCCCTGGACCCCTCCACCGGCCGCTCGGTCATCGAGTTCATCGGCCACCCCTTCGTGGCGCTGACCGTCGCGCTGCTGCTGTCCTACTACCTGCTGGGCCTGCGCAGGGGCTGGAGCCGCAAGTCGCTGGAGACGGTCTCCACCGCCTCCCTCAAGCCGGTCGGCAACATCCTGCTGGTCGTCGGCGCGGGCGGCATCTTCGGCGCCGTCCTGCAAGGTTCGGGCGTCGCCAAGGCGCTCGCCGACGTGTTCGGGGACGCGGGCCTGCCGGTGATCGTGCTGGCCTACCTGATCTCGCTGGTGCTGCGGGTGGCACAGGGCTCGGCGACGGTCGCCATCGTGACGACGGCGGGCATCGTCGCCCCGCTGCTGGCCGAGAGCGACCCCTCCCAGGCGCACCTCGCCCTGGTCATCATGGCCATCTCGGCGGGCTCGATCTTCGCCTCGCACGTCAACGACGGCGGCTTCTGGATGGTCTCGAAGTACTTCGGCATCTCCGAACGGGACACCCTCAAGTCCTGGACGGTGCTGGAGTCGGTGCTCTCCGTCGCCGGGTTCGCGGTGGCGGCGCTGGTGAGCATCGTCGTCTAGGCGTGCGTTGCGGGTTACGCGTCGCGCGTGAGCGCTGTCGCCCCGGGATGGTCTCCCGCCCCGGGGCGACAACGCGCGTGCACCGGCGCCGGTGGACGGGGACCTACGAACGCGGAGCGGTCCGGCTGGCACCCGGCGGTCGCCCGGTGACGCGTTTGAAGGCGCGGCTGAAGGCGGCCTGCGAGGTGTAGCCGAGGCGCCCGGCCACGGACTGGATCGGCAGCGTGCCCTGGGCCAGCCACTGGTCGGCGAGGAGCATCCGCAGCTCCGTGGCGTAACGGAGGGGCGGCATACCGATCGTGGCCTGGAACCGGTCCGCGAACACGGACCGGGAGACATGGCACTCCGCCGCCAACTCGGCCACGGTCCACGGGTGTTCAGGGCGCCGGTGCAGGGCCAGGATCGCGCGGGCCAGGCGCGGGTCGCGCAGCGCGGCCACCAGCCCCGCCGAGTTGTCGCAGCCGCATTCGACCCAGCCCCGCACGATCATCGCCGCCGCCACCTCGGCCAGCCGGGCGAGCACCCCGGCGAAGCCCACCCGCCCCGAGCAGACCTCCCGCTTCATGGACGCGAGGATCGGCATGAGCCCGGAATACCGCGTTCCCGTAGCGTCGGCCGGCATGACGTCGGGCATCAGCGCACTCAGGCCCCGCATTCCGCCGAGGTCGAAGTCCATGCAGCCGGTGAAGAGGATCGCGCTGGGGTCCGGGTGGGTGCTCGGGCAGGTGTCCACGCCGCTCACCGCGTCACCGAGGGGGGTCGCGTCGAAACTCTCGATGGCCCGGGCGGGAATGTCCGGGCCGGACAGCAGTTGGTGGGCCTCCCCCTGCGGCATGAACACGGCGTTTCCGGCCGTGAGTTCGTGGCACGTCCCGTCCTCGGTGCGCAGGACGGCCGAGCCGACGGCGAGGAAGTGGAAGGAGGCGCGTCCGGGCTTGGCCTCGAAACGGAGGCCGAACCGCGGGCCGACCTGGACGCGGCGGTACCGGACCCCGCGCAGCCGCATGCTTGTCAGCAGCTCGCTGATGAGGTCCGACGACAGCGCGTAGTGCTCCGCGGTCCCTGCGTCTGCGGTCCCTGCGCCGGGGGCGCTCTCCGGGGCCCCGCCCCGGGAGCCGTCCGAGGAGTCTTCGGAGTGCCCGGCCGGGGTTTCGGTCAAATATCGCGGACTTACTGTCATAGCTCATCCTGAATCGCGCGTGCAGGCTTGACTCGAACCTTTCACGCGACTCAGGGGAAGTAAAGAAGTTGAGCAGTGATGTGCGCGGCACGGTGACCGACACCGGCCCTGGTGAATCCTCCGGCGCGGTACCGGCGCCACCCGAACCGGTCCGGTCCTCCTGGGCAGCGGTGTTCTCGCTGGCGGTGGGCGTCTTCGGGCTGCTGACGGCGGAGTACCTGCCGGCCAGCCTGCTGACCCCGATGGCCTCCGACCTGGGAGTCTCGGAGGCCATGGCAGGACAGGCGGTGACCGTCACGGCGGTCGCAGCGATGCTGTCCGGACTGCTCACCGCGAGCCTGACGAGGAAGCTCGACCGGCGGTTCGTGCTGCTCGGCTTCACCGCCTTGCTGATCGTCTCCAACCTGCTGGTGGCCACGGCCACCACCATGACCGTACTGATGCTGATGCGCATACTCCTGGGCATCGCGCTCGGCGGCTTCTGGAGCATGGCGGCGGCGGTGGCGATGCGCCTGGTGCCCGCGGCGCTGGTGCCGCGTGCGGTATCGGTCATCTTCAGCGGCATCGCGGTGGCCACCATCGTGGCGGTACCGCTCGGCAGCTACCTCGGCGACCTGGCCGGCTGGCGCAGCACCTTCCTCGCGGCGGCCGGGCTCGGAGTCCTGACGCTGGTGTTCCAGTTCTTCGCGCTGCCCACGATGAAACCCCGGAACACGGCCCGGCTGGGCACGCTGTGGGAGGTGCTGCGCCGCCCGGGATTCGGGCTGGGCATCGCCGGGATGCTGCTGGTCCACATCGGGCACTACGCACTGTTCACCTACATCCGGCCTGCCCTGGAAAGCGTGGTGCAGGTCGATACCGGCAAGCTGACCCTGGTGCTGTTCGTCTTCGGAGTGGCCAACTTCGCCGGCACGCTGGCGGCCGGCCGCCTCCTGGAATACAGCCTCCGCCTGACGCTGGCGCTGACCCCGGCGCTGATGGGCCTCGCGGCCCTGGGCGTCGCGCTCTTCCCTGCCGGTCAGATCGGCTATGTGGCGCTGGTGATCCTCTGGGGCCTGGCTTTCGGCGGCGTATCGGTGGCCTGGTCGAACTGGGCCACCCGCATGGTGCCCGACCAGGCGGAGAGCGCGGGCGGCCTCGTGGTGGTGGGCGTCCAGTCCGCGATCGCGGGCGGTGCCGCGGCGGGCGGCGTGCTCTTCGGCGTTGGCGGCGTCCTGACCGTATTCACCGTCTCCGGCGCGGTGTTGCTCGCCTCCGCGCTGCTGATCGCGTGGCGGGTGGCTGCGCCTCGCCGGGGTGTGGGTGGTTGAGCGGAGCCCCTGGGCGGGGCGGCCCCCGGGGGTGGGCACAGGGCGGCCCGGGGAGGGCTTCCCCGGGCCGTGGTGCCTGGCAAATGGGCGCGGTGCCCGGACGATGCGGCCGAGAGCTGAACCATGTGCGGGCCCCGCCCGTTGAGGAAGTGTCCGGCCTGACCGGTTTGGGCGAGCGGAGCGCACGGGCAACAACGGACCGGTGAACGACCGCCCCGGTCACACGTTGCTGGTCTTGATGGCGACCCGATCGATGAGGGGGAGGTAGCAGCATGGCAGATGAGGATGGGCGGCGGCGCCAGGGCCAGGGTCTTGGCTCGAACAACCCTTATGGGGCTCAGGCTCAGCAACACTGGGCGGAGGTGGAGGCAGCACGGCAAGATCAGGAGCGTCAGCGGCGGATGCTCGAGCGGCTTGAAGCTGTGGGCAGGGCGCACGTGGAACGACATGGGCCGGTGGTGGAAGAGGAGCCGGGGCAGACAGCGGCGCCTCCCTACCAAACGCTCCCCCCTTCTGGAGCGCCGCAGGTAACGGACACCGTCAGGGCTGGAATCGACCAGCAGCAGTGGGCACAGTGGCAGCGTGACCAGAGCCAATGGGCCGAAAGAACCCTGGACCCGAACGCGGCTGCGGCAGCGGCAGCGGCAGCGGAATCGATGGAGCCGCAATACCAGCCGACCCAGTACCCGGCGGCAGGCTACCCGTCCGCCGCGCCTCCGGATTACCAGACATATGCGGGGCCCTCGCAGGGATACTCGGCGAACCCCCAGCAGTCTCCGTACCAGGGGCATGCGGGCAACCCCCAGCCGCCCCAGGTCCAGCAGTACGGGGGCCCGACGCTCAGTCCGGAACAGGTCGCGTATTACGCCCAGCAGGCGGGCCAGTCCTCGTCGCACTCGGGAGACGAGTTTGAACCGGACGAACTAGCTGCTGCGGCGCTCCCGGAGTTCCACCCGGGGTTCCAGGCGGCTCAGTCGCCGATGTCCCCGACTCGGCCCCCGGCACCAGCGCCTCTGGCTCCGACGGCTCCGAGCGCTTCCAACGCTCCCTGGATCGACGAGTCGACGCTCAGTCCGCAGCAGATCGCGTGGATTCAGTCCCAGATGGGATCGCAGGGCCAGGGCCAGGCCCCTGCGCCGCAGCCTCAGAGTGACGCGCAGCCTCAGCACCACGCGCGTCAAACCTACGAGGGCGCATGGTCCCTTCCCGTCCCACAGCACGAGGGCCAGTTCCAGGCGTACACGGGGGTCCCGTCTCAAAACCCATTGGCCGCGCAGGCCAGAGAAAGCTCACGGCAGGCGGGTGGGGGCAGGGACGGGACAGCCCAACCGGAGGACTCCGTCACACGGGGGCTGAGCCGGGCCCGGGCAGTGCGGTACGGCCAGAATACGGGGATGGGAGCAAATCCGCGGGGCCGCGGAAGGGGAAGCGGCGGCGCGGGCCGCTGAGGCGCACGCGGTGAGGCGCCGACGGCCCCGGCCACCCGGCCTCGCCCCCGCCCACCCGCG
The DNA here is from genome assembly GCF_039532135.1 of Streptomyces axinellae. NCBI lineage: Bacteria > Bacillati > Actinomycetota > Actinomycetes > Kitasatosporales > Streptomycetaceae > Streptomyces > Streptomyces axinellae. The sequence continues at coordinate 108,327 of NZ_BAAARJ010000017.1, read as the reverse complement.
CGCCACGTTGGCGTACCCCGTAGACCCCATCCCCCCACAGCCCCCGGAATCGCGTCCACCGCTTCCGGGGGCACTCTTGTGTCCGCACCCAACGGGTCCAAGAATGCACGGCGTCAGACCGAATCGACCTTCGGTACCCAGAGAGGAACCCCCACAATGAAAAGACCTCTCGTCGGCTCTCTCGCAGCGGCCTTCTTCGGCGCTGCCGCCCTCGCGGGCATAGCCGCCGCCCCGGCCGCCGCGGCCACTCCGGCGCCGGACGACGCCACCCCCACCCACATGTCGGCCGCGAAGGCCCCCGCAGGGCGCGAGGCCCCCGACCCGATGGGCGCGCCGAACGTCGAGAAAGCCGCCGCGCCCAGCTTCGAGGGCACCGTCGCGCTGAGCAACTGCTCCGGCTCGGTGGTCAAGATGCCGGACTCCCAGCCCGATGACCCGGCGCTGGTGCTCTCCAACGGGCACTGTCTGCAAGAGGGCATGCCCGAGCCCGGTGAAGTGATCACCGACAAGCCGTCCAGCCGCAGCTTCACCCTGCTGAAGGCCGACGGCAGCAACGCGGGCACCGTCAAGGCCACCAAAATCGCTTACGCGACCATGACCGACACGGACATCTCCCTGTACGAGGTGGGCTCCACCTACCAGGACATCCAGTCCAAGTTCGGCATCAAGGCGCTCGACCTGGAGGCGGCCCACCCCACGCAGGGCAATGACATCACCGTGGTCTCCGGGTACTGGAAGGAGACCTACGGCTGCGCCATCGACGGCTTCGCGTACCGGCTGAAGGAAGACGGCTGGACGATGAAGGACTCGCTCCGCTACACCGCCGACTGCAAGACCAAGGGCGGGACGTCGGGCTCCCCGGTCGTCGACAACGCCTCGGGCAAGGTCGTCGGGGTGAACAACACCCGGAACGAGAACGGTGAGGAGTGCACGCTCAACAACCCCTGCGAGGTGGACGAGAGCGGCAAGGTCACCGTGCACGACCAGATCGCCTACGGCCAGCAGACCTACATCATCGCGCCGTGCGTGGGAGCGGGAAACCAGATCGACCTCAGCCGTGAGGGCTGCACGCTTCCCAAGCCGTAGTCCCAGCCCGGACGTTGGGGCGGCGCTGTGGAGTGGGAGATGCAGCGCACGGCGCGTCCGTACCGCTGTATTCCTCCTCAGAAGGGTCGCCCATGAGAAAGCCCCTGATCAGCACGGTCGCGGCGGCGCTGTTCGGCGCCGCCGCGCTGGCCGGCATATCGGCCGCGCCCGCCTCCGCCGCCGCGACATCCGGGTCCGGCGAGGCGTCGGCGCCCACCTCCGCGTCCGCCTCCGCGCACAAGAAGCCCACCTTCGAGGGCACGGTCGCGCTCAGCAACTGCTCGGGTTCGGTCGTCAAGCTGAAGAACTCGAAGGACAGCGATCCGGCGCTCGTCCTGTCCAACGGGCACTGCCTGCAAGAGGGCATGCCGGGCGCCGGTGAGGTGATCGTCGACAAGAAGACGAGCCGCGACTTCACGCTCCTGAACGCGGACGGAGCGACGCCGGGAAGATCCACTCCGACAAGATCGCCTACGCGACGATGACGGACACGGACATCTCGGTCTACGAGTCCACGTCCACGTACAGGGAGATCAAGAAGAAGTACGGCATCGACGCGCTGGAGCTGGACGCCCGGCACCCGCGCGCGGGCCGCGACATCACCGTCGTCTCCGGGTACTGGAAGGAGACCTTCGGCTGCGCGGTGGACGGCTTCGCCTACCGGCTCAAGGAGGCCGACTGGACCTGGAAGGACTCCCTCCGCTACCGGGTCTCATCGCAGTGCACCGGGCTTTAGCCCGGTGGTGAAGCGGTTCTGAGAAGTGTTCTGACTGGCGCTGTGTGCACGGGTCCGCGCTGTCGGCCTCAGCTCAGACGGGCTGGTTCTGCTGCTCGATGTACTGCTTCACGATCGACAGTGGAGGCCCGCCGGCGGACCCGGCGAAGTACGAGCCGGACCACAGCCGCTGTGCCCGCCAGTAGTGTCGGACCAGTTCCGGATACTCCTGGCGGAGCCTGCGGGAACTGACGCCCTTGAGGCTGTTGACCAGCTTGGAGAGGGCAACTTTCGGCGGCACGAAGATCGACGCCCCGCGCTTCCTGCGCCGGGCCGAGAAGAAACTCAAGAGGCAACAGCGCCGCCTGTCCCGCAAGGCCAGGGGATCGAGGAACAGGGACAAGGCCCGCATCAAGGTCGCCCGCGCTCACGCGCAGGTGGCCGACGCACGACGCGAATTCCACCACCAGCTCTCAACGAGGATCATTCGCGACAACCAAGCGATTGCCGTTGAGGACCTGGCGGTGAACGGGCTCGCCCGTACGCGCCTGGCCAAGTCCATCCACGACGCCGGATGGTCCGCGTTCGTGACGATGCTGGAGTACAAGGCCGCGAAGTTCGGCCGCGGCTTCCTCCGCATCGGGCGATTCGAGCCGACCTCCCAAGTCTGCTCGCAGTGCGGCGTCAAGGACGGCCCCAAACCCCTGCACATTCGCGTGTGGGAATGCGGAGCTTGCGCCGCCGTCCTCGACCGGGACATCAACGCGGCGGTCAACGTCGCCAAGGCCGCCGGACTGGCGGTCTCAGCCTGCGGAGCGCAGATAAGACCGGTACTCCTACCGGCCCAGCGCAGCGAAACAGGAACCCACCGAGACGGTCAGCCGACCGTGGTAGGAATCCCCGGACTTTTGCCCAGGGAGCGGAAGTCAAACGATGGACTGCCAGACCAAGGGCGGCACCTCCGGCTCCCCGGTGATCGACAACCGGACGAACAAGGTCGTGGGGATCAACAACACCCACAACGAGGACGGGGAGATGTGCACCCTGAACAACCCGTGTGAGGTGAACGAGAAGGGCCACGTGGTGGTCCGCTACCTCAACGCCTACGGCCAGCAGACCTACTTGGTCAACTCCTGCTTCGGCCGCGGCAACCAGCTCGACCTGGACGCGCGCCGCTGCGTGCTGCCTCAGCCGCAGGCGTAACGGGCTCGCGAACGGGCCCGCGAACGGACCCGCGGCCGTAACAGGCCCCGCAGGTGTAACGCGCCTGCGGGGCCCGGGGCCTACGGCCCGTAACGCGCCGCCCCGCTACGCGGGCTCATCCGCCGACCTGGTCAGCGCCCTCGTCGGGCACCCAGCGCAGGATGTCGCCGGGCTGGCAGTCCAGGACGTGGCAGATCGCGTCGAGCGTCGTGAACCGTACGGCCTTCGCGCGTCCGTTCTTCAGCACGGCGACGTTGGCCGGGGTGATCCCGACGGCCTCGGCGAACTCGCCGACCGACAGCCTGCGCCTGGCGAGTTGGAGGTCGAGATCGACGACGATCGCCATCAGACCACCTCGGCCATCTCGGTCTGCAACTCCGTCGACTTGCGCAGCAGCCCCCGCATGACGACGACCAGCATCGCGAACGCCGTCCCCACGCCCACGCACGTGGTCGCGCCCATCATCACGCCGATGGTGTCCATGCCGTCGCCGGGCGAGGGGATGGAGGCCAGGAACAGGTGCGCCATGACTCCGAACGCCAGCAGCGTCGCCACGACCGAGGCCCCGATGATGACGTCCACCCAGCGGAAGGCGCGCGGGGTGAAGATCGCCTCGCGCTCGACCATGCCGAGCAGCACCCAGGTGGCGACGAGGGCGGCTTGGACGCAGGCGACGCCGAGGACCGCCACGGTCACGTAGGGCACCTCATAGGGGGCGTAGGGCGGGAAGTTCTCGACCGTGTTGGCCGCCGTGTTCGGTATGACGAGGAGCTGCCCGAAGAGGCCGACCAGGATCGCCGCCGCGACAGCGACGCGGAGCGCGGTGATGAAGAGACGGTGCATGTATCGATTGTCGATGGCTATCTATCGAAAATCAACAGCTGTCGGAGGACGCCTTCGCCCGATGGGCACCCGGCCCGCCCTCCCGGCGCAGCTCACCCCACACCCGCTTGCCCCACGGGAGTTGGTCGGTGCCCCACCGCCGGGTCAGCGCCGCGACCAGGGCGAGCCCCCGCCCGCGGGTGTCCTCCGGACCGGCGGCACGGAGGACGGGCCGGACCGTCGACCGGTCCACGACCCCGATCCGGACGGTCCCGGGGCCGGTCCGGGCGACCGTGACGCGGAGGGCATGGCACCGGGTGTGCCGGACGGCGTTGGTCACCAGCTCCGAGACGACCACGCCGCCGTCGTCCGCCAGTTCGTCCAGCCCCCAGGCGGCCAGCGCGGTCCGCACGAGCGCGCGGGCGGCCCGCGCGCTCTCCGGCTCACGCGGCAGGGTCTCGCTGTAGGCGGGGTGGCCGGTGTCGCTGGAACGGCAGGTGAGGCCCGGTCGGCTCGGTCGTCCCGGCGGGCCCGGGTGGCGTGTGGCGCTCACGGTCATCGGATCCTCGTCGTAGAGAACGTGCGGGGCGCGGCACGATGGCCCGCTCCGTGCCCCAGTCAACGACCGTCGGCGCGGCCGATTGAGGAAAGGCCACCGGGCGGCGACGCGGACCGAACCGGAAATTTCGGCGACAAAGATTTTCACCCGGACGATCCGGCTCGCTACGGTCGGTGTGTGAAGGCGAACGAGCGCCTCGCGGGCGCCATGAGAGAAGTGGGCTTCACGCAAGTGGAGTTGGCCGAAGCGGTGAACCGCCACCTGCGCGCGCACGGCCACGAGGGGACGGTCAGCGACCGGACGGTTCGTCACTGGCTGACGGGCCGGACGAGGTGGCCGCACCCTCGGCAACGGGCGGCGTTGGAGGCAGTATTCGACTGCCCGGCGGAGGAGCTTGGCTTTGTGCCCCGAGAACCTTCCTCGGGCCTGGCAACACCGGAGGACCCTGTGCACCGCCGTCGATTCCTCACCGCCGCGACGGGTACGGCGATCGCCGCCGCGCCGTTCGCCGCCCACGCGGCCCCGCCACGCGTGGGCATGGGTGATGTGGAGCGGTTGCTGGCCAAGTTCGCGGTGGTCGTCGCCAGCGATCACCGTTATGGCGGCAAGCTCACCATCGAAACCCAAGCTGTGGCCCTGGCTGGCGAGGCACTGACACTCCAGGCCCGAGGTGCGGCAGGCCAGCGAGTACGGGGCGCGTTGTACGGCTGCGCCGCGTCGTTCCTCTCCAGCGCAATGTGGGCTGCCATCGACGGCCGTCGGTTCGATGCCGCGCAGCGGCATTTCGAGCGGGCATCCAGCCTTGCCACCTTGTCCGGCGACCCGACGATCCAGTTCCGCATCTGGTCACACGCCGGGAGCATGTATCGCCACATGGAGCGTCCGGTGGACGCACTGGCGGCGAACGATGTCGCCCGCAACCTGTCCTGCACGCGCCGGGACCCGCTGTTCGCGTCCCTCGGTCACGCTCGGCATGCGGCGATCCATGGACTCACGGGAGACGCCAAAGCGGTGCGTCACACCATCGGGCACGCGCAAGACGCCCTCCGGCAAGCCGCCCCGGACGAGTGGCGACCGCTGTGGATGACCGCCTTTTATGACCAGGCCGAACTGGAGAACCTGGCGTTGGCCGCTTGCTTGGCCCTGGGGGACTACGAGGCAGCAGAAGCCCATGCCCACCGGAGCCTGGCGCTGCTGCGCCCCGAAATGCAGCGCACACGGGCGATCACCACGGCGCGGCTGGCCCGCGCCCAGCTCGGACAAGGAGCGATGGACTCCGCGGTGGTTGCCGCGATGTCGATCCCGAGGGACGCAACCGGCCAACACCCGCGCGTTTCCACCATGTTGCAGGACTTCGGCAGCGTTCTGCGCCTCATCGCACCGTCCAGCGAGCCCGCCCGAACCTGGGATCAGTTCGTCCAAGATTCACGGAGGATTCCGCTATGACCAGCGACGTCATCGAGTTGCGCCGCGCGACCGACCTTGATTCGGTATGGACCACTCTGATCGAGGTGTACGCGGAGGTCCGTGCCGACCGGCTCCACCAGCCGCACTACTCGGTGGAGCGGTACGGGGAGCGGTTGGCCCGGCACGGCGCCGAACCCGGCTGGGAGGCTGTCATCGCATTCGCCAGGAGGGAGCCGGTCGGCTACGCCTACGCCAACACTCTTCAGCCCGGAGACCGGTGGTGGCAGCGTATGAGATCACCTTTGCCGGATGGGTGTGCGGACAAGAGCACTGTCGCTCTGAAGGAGATGCTGCTGCGAGGACCATGGCGAGGCACGGGAACCGCGCTGCGTATCCACGACGAACTCCTCGCCGCCCGGCCGGAGGAACAGGTCTCCCTGCTGGTGAACCCTCTCGCCGGGGACGGCAAGGTGCAGGCGCTGTACGAGAAGTGGGGCTACAAGGAGGTCAGCACCCAGCAGCCGTCCCCGGACGGCCCGGTGCTGACGGCAATGCTGCGGCCGGTCCGAACGGAGCGAACCCGATGACCCAACCCGCCCTGGCCCTGCGCCACTTCACCCGCGCCGACCTGCCCTCGATCCGCCAGACGCTGATCGACGTGCACGACGACGTGTACGCCGAGCGCCTGGCGGACGACGAGTTCACGCAGCGCTTCCCCTGGTTCGTGGACCACTGGGGCGGGATGCCGGGCTTCTCGTGCGTCATCGGCTACGACGGGGACGAGCCGGTCGGATTCGCGTACGGGGCGCCCGCCGCGCCGGGGCGCGAGTGGTGGCGGGAGCATCTGGACCCGGCGCCGGAGCGGGACCGTACCTTCGCATTCTCCGAGTTGATGCTGCGGGAGCAGTGGCGCAAGACCGGGGCGGGGGAGGGGCTGCACCGGGCGCTGATGGGCGGGCGGGACGAGGCGCTGGCCGTGCTGCTGGTGGACGTCACCCACCCCAAGGTGCAGGCGCTGTACGAGTCGTGGGGGTACCGCAAGGTCGGCGAGCGCCAGCCGTTCCCGGACTCGCCGCTCTTCGCCGTGATGCTGGCTCAGCTGCCGCTGACGGGCTGACGGGCTGACGGACTGAGCCACTGGCGGTATGGAGGGACGGGGCGAGGCTCCCGGACGGCGCATCCGATGCTCGGGGCAGCGTGCCCCCACGGCGCAGCCGCACTGGAGAGTGCCCGGATGATGCCCGGCCCCTTGAACCCGCTTCTGAACGAGGGGGGTCGGGCTACGGTCCTCTGGTCCAGATACCGGAATAGGGGGTATGAATTTTCAGGCCAACATAGGGCGTGTTGCTGCCCTCGTTTCGACTGCGACTCCCGCCCCCGGGCGCGGCCATCAGGACCAACCCACCTCACTGCATTAGCCGTTGGGAACAGTAGATTCCAGAATAAGGCACTGGGAGAAAACGACCTCTGAGGGAGGCATCCCAACGGAAAACGGCGAGGCCCATTCCCGGGAAGCCGCCCGTTTTTTGGGAGCGATACGCAACCGGATATTCCTCGGTCCCGGTGTGCTCGGCTGGTCAGCGCTTCCGTCTTTTAGCCGGGGCCTCCGGCCGCTCGGCGGCAGCCGTCCGGGTGGCGGCTGTCTGCGGTTCGGCCGCAGTGGGCGTCCAGGCGGCAGCGGACCAGTCGGTGGCTGTCTGCGGTTCGGGCGCGGCGGGTGTCCAGGAGGCAGGTGTCCAGTCGGCAGGAGTCCAGGCGGCGGAGGTCCAGGCGGCGGAGGTCTGCGGTTCGGCCGCGGTGGGCG